>DASROF010000113.1:0-6017 GCA_035647075.1 Vicinamibacterales bacterium
ACCCGCGCTCATCTCTCGCGCTCGAACAACTGAATGCAGCTTCTTGCGAAGGAGCTCTCAGCGCATCCGATTGCGATCTGCCTCGCGTGTGCGAACCACCGAAATCAGCTCGTGCCTCAGCGGCGCGCGCAGGACGCGAACGCTAGATCTGCACCAGCAGTGTGTCAAGCGGATTCGTGCACGCTCGCACGATCTTTTTGATCTTTTTTTCCTGGTGTGTGTGGTCACTTGACCGAGGTTCGATCCACCGAGACATGGCTAAGCGACTCTCCGATCGGCTCTCCGACCTGTCAGCTCGCGCAAAGAATATCGAAGACGCTGTCGCCGCGGCGGAGAAGGAAGGACATGACAAGGTGGTGGCACGCGCTGCCGAAGCGCGAGCGAGCGCGACAGCAGCAGTCGACAGGGTGAAGCAGTCGATCAAGGCCGCCAGCGACGCCGGCGCCACGAAATGGGGCGCGATGGAAGCAAAGCTCGGCGCCGACCTGGATGCGTTGAAGTCGCGCGCGTCCGAGAAGAAGCGCGCGATTGACGCCAAGATCGCAGAGCGCGATGCGGAATACGCAGAGAACGATGCCAGCTTCGCGATCGACTATGCCGTCGTGTCGATTGAGCAGGCGAAACTGGCCGTCTTCGACGCGATCTCCGCCCGCCAGGACGCCGAGGCAGCGAAGGCTTCGATCAAGACCACGGCGTAGCCTCGCGCAGAGCACCGCGCGTCACCGTGGTCCTCGCGCGTCAGTTGGCGCCCGGGGACCCGGTGACGGGAGGTGTGGGCGTCACTGTCTGCCGCTGGTGCTGACGGGGCCCCCCTGGATGGGGAACTTCTCGAACATCTTGTCGAGCGCCTTGTTCATCTTCTCGGTGTTCTTCGTCGGCTTCTCGCTGGCCGTCGCCGTGGCCACTCCGCGCCACACCATCTGCTTCGTCTTGGCGTCGTAGAAATCGAGGATCAGTGTCCCTTCGACCGAGGTTTCGATATACGCGCCGCCGCCCACGCCACCCCACCATGGTCCATATGCGAATCCGGTCGGGACCAGCTCCTGGCGCTCCTGCGTCGTCACATGCGTCGTCACGACCAGGTCGGGAGACGCCGTATTCTCCGTAAGGCCTCTCGTCTCGAGCCTCCGATCGACGCTCGCATGAAGGCGCTGATCGGCCAGTGGATTGGGGGCAGCGGTCCCGGTCGTCCAGGCATACGTTTTGTACGTCGCGAACGGCGCCGACGGATTTGAATCGACTTTCACCTTCTGCGCCACGATGACGGCCGTCGTCATCAGCCCGACGAGTACGACCGTGCCGGTCCAGCCGAACAGACGAGGGGTATTTTTCATGGATGATGTCCTCTTCCCCGACAACTGCAAGGCGGCTGCCTGCCGATACCTGCGCAGCAGGCTGCGAGACGATCGCCGCGAACCTCCGCGCTCACGAAACGCCGTGATCACCTACCGTCCACCAATCGGATGAGGCGACCGCTTCTGCATAGTCAGGATCCTCCGGCGGGGGTTAAAGACCATCTGAGGAGGGCTGTGGAAAAGATGTGGACGGGATGTGGGTTTCCTGTGGGAAAGCTGTGCACGAAGAAATATTTCTGCGGCGTTTGCGAACATTCCAGCGCAACTCGCAACGCTGACATCGTCTTCGCGAGTCGCTTCGCTTGTCTGTCGTCGCGCCATCCGTAGAATTCCGTTCGCGACCCCACGTCCACGCAACGAAATTACTAGCAGGGCACCGTTTACGGGCGCCCTGCGCTTACTCGAGCAACACACATGACTGCAATCGCAACGGGGGATGTCCTTGCCCGGGAGTGGTTCGATCTCCTCGATCAGCGCCGCTTCACGGTTGATGAAGAATCCTGGACCGCACAAGTCTTTGGCGTGCACGTTGCCGGCGCCGAGGCCTGGATTCAGCTCGAATTCGCAGAAGACCGGCGGCGCTCGCTGCTGCTGCATGTCACAGCGCTGACCGGAATCGGCGCGGTGATCGACGCCATTCGCGCTGCACTGCGCTGAAACTCGTCCTCTCGCTCATTGGTCCCTGGTGCTTGGGCCTTGGTTCCTGGTCCGTCCTTGGTCCTTGGTCCGTGACGGACCACGCACTAAGCACCAAGGACCAGGGACTAACCAATCTGGCGCATGATCTCTGTGAGTGTGGTTCGAATGGTTCAGTCGGACCGCGGATGGTGAGTCATGAGCGGAACGCAGCAGAAAGCAACCCTCGACCTGTCGAAAGGGGTTGACGCATCGGCGCTGCCTGACGGAGGCATGCTTCTCGGGCGCGTCGGCGACAACGAGGTGGTGCTGGCGCGCTCCGGTAACGAGCTGTTCGCGGTTCGCGCGCAATGCGCGCATTACCGTGGCCCGCTCGTGGAAGGGATCGTCGTCGGCGACACGGTGCGCTGCCCGTGGCATCACGCCTGTTTCAGCCTCCGCACGGGCGAGGCGCTTCGACCGCCCGCGCTCGACCCGATTCCGTGCTGGCGCGTCGATCGAGAGGGCGACCAGATATTCGTCCGCGAGAAACTGTCGGCCCCGCAGCCTGCACCCGCGTTGGCTTCCACTCGCGAGATGCCTCCGTCGATCGTCATCATCGGCGGAGGGGCAGCCGGTGTGGCCGCTGCCGAGATGGTCAGACGGCAGGGCTACGACGCTCCCGTCACGTTGATCAGCGCCGACGCCGATCCGCCTGTCGATCGTCCCAATCTCTCGAAGGACTACCTTGCGGGCGACGCGCAGGAGGACTGGATCCCTCTCTGGCCCGATGACTTCTACGTGAAGCAGCGCATTGACCTGGTGCTCAGCCGACGGGTGTCGTCGATCGACCCGGCGAATCGCACTGTGCATCTTGACGATGGATCAAAGCGGCAATACGGGGCGCTGCTCCTCGCCACCGGTGCCGACCCGGTGCACCTGCCGATCCCCGGTGCGCAGGACGAACGCGTGCGGTATCTGCGATCGTTCGCTGACAGCCGCGCGATCGTCGAGCGCGCGACAACAGCCCGGCACGTCGTCGTGGCGGGTGCCAGCTTCATCGGGCTGGAAGTCGCGGCGTCGCTCCGCGCCCGTGGCATCGCCGTCGATGTCGTGGCGCCGGACAGCATGCCGCTCGAGCGGGTGATGGGCCTCGAAGTGGGCCGGTTCATTCGATCGCTCCACGAGGCACAGGGCGTCACGTTTCACCTGGGTCAGACCGTGGCACGTATCGATGGGAGAACCGTGACGCTCAGCGACGGTACCGCCATCGATTGCGACTTCGTCGTGATGGGCGTCGGCGTCAAGCCGGCGGTGGCGATCGCGGAACAGGCCGGGCTGGCCATGGACCGCGGCATTTCGGTCAACGAGTACCTCGAAACGAGCGCCCCCGGCATTTATGCGGCCGGTGACGTGGCCCGGTGGCCCGACCCTCACACCGGTGAACACATTCGCGTCGAACACTGGGTGGTGGCCGAGCGTCAGGGTCAGGTGGCTGCCCGCAACATGCTCGGCGCCCGCGAGCGATTCGACGCGATACCTTTTTTCTGGAGCCGCCACTACGACGCTACGATCAACTACGTCGGCCACGCCGAACGCTGGGACGACGTGTCGATCGACGGTTCGCTCGAGGGACTCGACTGCTCGATCGAATATCGCCGTGGCGGAAAGACGCTGGCGGTCGCGACCGTCGGCCGCGACCGGGCGAGCCTGGACGCCGAGGTCCGAATGGAACGCACGGCTTCGGCGTCGCGCTGAAACCGCCCGATTCAGCTCCTCGAGGAAGCGCCCTCGGCACTCACTCGCCAAGTGCCTCGATGTCGCCGAGATCTCTCGCGCGGCCCGTCGCTCGCTTGTTCTTGATGAACGCGTCGCGGCCAATGACATCCGCCATCACCGGCCCAAAGGCCGCTCGCGTTCGGGTGGACCATGCCTCACCGAACGTGAGGCCCGAGAGTTCCGTGAGCACATCGATCCGCACGGGAGGCAGGCCCATCTGGAAGACGATGCCGGGCCGGCTGAAATCCGCCGTCCGCACCTGCGCGGTCGGAGCGCCAAACTGTTCGAGCGCGGCCATGACGTTCGCGGCGTTCTCCGGCGTGGGATCGACCCACACGTCGAGGTCGCCAGTCGCCCGCGGCCGTCCGTGCACGGCCAGTGCGTAGGCACCGACGATGAGAAACCGTACGTTACGGTCGATGAACGCGCGCAGTAGATCGAGGAAGTCCTGATGCATCGGGGAACTCGCCACGAAGACGCCACTGGGCTTCGCTCAACTGCCAGACCTGGAGAACCCGCTCCTCGACCGACAGTGCTGCCCAGAAGCGGGGATCGTCCTGGTCATGCGCCGTCAGGGACGAATACACGCGCACCTGCATGCGGTTCCGGCGCGCGGCGACACTGTCCATGGCGTCAATTATCGCAGGTTCACTTCTCTCATGGCGGTGACGTTCGCAACTCTATGCATCGGCATCACAATACGGAGTGCTCTCACCCTGTCCGGGATGCGGCGCCCTGTATCCGCCATACGACGGCCCGACCCATCGCTATATCGGCGCCTCTGCCGCGTGCTGGGCGATCTTCTACTGCTCGGTCGTCGCCGGTGACCCTGATTTCGCTGATCTCGTGTCCCGATCGCGAATTCCCGACATCGTCGCAGCGATGCCAGCGTCCAGCCATCCGTTGTCGTTCGACTCGGTGTTCGGAGATGCCTACGGCGTGCAGCATCACGGCGCAGACTCACCGCAGGCGATTCAGTCCGTCGCCGGGCATCTGCTGAATATTCACGGAATCATCAGCGGCCAGACGACGCAGCACGGCTGGGCGCTTGCTCGTGCGCTCCGCATTCGCGGCGTCTTTCACAAACTGGCGCCTCCCCCACTCGGCAGCGCGCTGACCATCCGGCACTTGTTTCCCGGCGGTGGCGTTGTCAATCCGGTCACCCGCACGCAGTACGTCCTGTCCGTGTACGAGGCCTGGATGTCGCTGCATCGCTCCACCGTGGAGCACTGGTATGAGCGTTATGTGATCCCGGATCGCCTTTCGATCAAGAACGGTGTCTAATCGTCCGATGCGCCTGGCCGGCGTCTTGTTGCTCGGTGTCGCCGCTGCTGGCAGCGGCCGACTGGTCGCTCAGGCGCCGGCGTTCGACGTCGCCTCGATCAAACCCAACATCACCGTCGGCAACAGCGCGATCCAGGTCAACCCCAACGGCCGCTTCACCGCCACCAACACGTCGCTGCGGGCGCTGATCCTGCGCGCCTTCGCGCTCCATGACTCTCAGCTGATCGGCGCGCCGGGCTGGATTGGAACGGAGCGGTTCGACGTAAACGCGCGAACAGAGACGCCGCTGCCCACCGGCCCTGAAGCGATGATGCCCATGCTGCGGACGCTTCTCACCGAGCGATTCAGGCTGCGCACGCACACTGAAATGCGGGAACTGCCGGCATTCGTCCTGAGGTTTGCCAGGCGCGATCGACGACCCGGGCCGCTGATCCGCACCACGCAGGCGGATTGCTCTGGGGCGCAGCAACCGACGGCCGCCGAGATCCGCGCACAGGCACGAGACGGCTGGCCGCCGTGCGGTATCGCCTTCATGGTCTCGTTCGTGGACTCAAGCGGCAACGACTTGAAGACGAGAATCCGGCGCTCGGCGATCGCGATGAAAGACTTCGCGACCACGCTGCAGACGAACGTCGGTCGGCCGGTCGTCGATCGGACCGGTCTCGACGGCCGGTTCGATCTCGAGTACTCGTTTGCGCAACAACCGGCCTCGAGCGCAGCGGGGGGCCCGGACTCCAATCAGCCCGCGCTCCTTGTGGCGCTCCAAGAGCAGCTTGGCCTGAAGCTCGAGTCTCAGCGCACTGCAGTCCCCGTGCTCGTCATCGATTCGGTCGAGCCTCTGATAGAGAACTGAGGCCGGCTTGAGCTTTTCGCAGTGCCCGGCTTCAGCCGGATCAGGTCGCAGGCCGACCTTAAGGTCGGCCCCTACCGAATCGGAACCCGTGCCCGCAGGTCGGTAAACCAGTTGAGGACGACGTCGATTTG
>DASROF010000114.1:0-5507 GCA_035647075.1 Vicinamibacterales bacterium
GCGCACCACGAGGCCCCGGCAGAGCACGTGCCGGTATGTCCCGTCCTCATGCCGCAACCGGTGTTGATGGATCAGTTCCTCGCTGTTGCCGGCCAGGTACGCATCGATCGCCTGCCGGAGCGACGCGACATCCTCCGGGTGCACCCGGTTAAACCATTCGTCAGGAGGACCGGTGGTGCTGGCGGGCGCGAGACCCGCGATGTTCCTCCACTGCGCCGAGAAGCGCACCACCTGCGCTCGCAGATCCCATTCCCACATGCCGTCAGTGACGGTCGATTCCATCAGCGCGAGACGTTCTTCGGTCTGCTTCAGCGCGTGGTCTGTCCGTGACCCAACGGTGACGTCATCCCAGACCAGCATCACGCCCTGGCCGTTCGACACGATCGTGACCTGCAGTACCTTCGCACCGGCGGCTGCCGGCAGCATCAATCGCACCACGCGAGGATCGCTGTCATGTGCGGGGGGCGCGCTGATGGCGTTCGCCACGGCGCTATCCGCAAGCAGCGGCACCGCCGCACTGAGCGAGCGGCCGATGGCCTGCTCGCGGGGACAATTCAGCATCCGCTCGAGCGCCGCGTTCCACATCGTCACGCGGCCGTCGACATCAATGGCGCAGGCGCCTTCTTTGAGCAGCTGGATCATCGCCTCCTGCTGATCCGCAGTCTGCTCGCGCCTCGTGTTGTCGCGGACTGCGAGCGAGATGACGTACAGCGGCAGCACGAGGAATATCAACAGTCCCCACAAGTGATTGCTGATGGCCTGAACGATGAACGCGGCGGCACTTGCGCTGAGCACGCAGTTCGGCGCGTCGTGTAAGGTCGTCTGTATCCACGATCGATCGACCGACCGCGACATGATCGAGCGCGACACGAAGGTCAGGCCGCCCTTGACCGCGCAATAGCTGGCGACCGTCGCGCCAACCAGGACGGCCTGCCATACCCACTCAATCTGGCCGCGCATTCCGACCAACCGATTGAACAGGAAACCGGAGGCAAGGGCGGCGACCATCACCGTCGCCGTGGACACGAGATCCGGACTGAATCGGCGTTCTTTGATGCTGCTGCGCGTGGCCGACCCGATGCCGGCAACGAAAGTTGCGGCAAGGGGGCCAAGGACCAATAACGCGCCAAACTGTACGGAGAACCACAGCGGCGGTGTCAGGCCGTCCGGCCGACGACGAGGGGACATTCGCCCGGGACTCAAGCAACGGCTGAGCCGGGATTCGTGTGCGACAGCGCGCGCAACTCTGAGAGAGGCCGGGCGATTCCCGCCGCCGTGCGGTCGTCAAATTTCGTCAGGGCCGACACTTTTGGTCAGGTCCGCACGTTTTCGAAATGCTCGATCGAGAACGTCTAGAGCGCGAGTCGCTCGACAGTCCAGTACAGCGCCGTCACGGCAATCGCGATCGACGCCGGGACGACAACACGGCTTCTCTCCTGATTACGGCTGGCGGCCTGTTCTGGATTGTCGCCGATCGGCGGCGCCTCGAGGTTTTCGAGCGTCCGGGCCCGCACCCCGCTCGTCCGAAAATGATCGATCGCCCGGTTCCGGGCCAGACGGACCAGCCAGCCCACGGGTGATCCAAGGTGGCGTTATAGGTGGCCGCCGTCCTCCAGACCGCAAGGAACACTTCCTGAAGGACTTCCTCGGCTTCCGCCCGATCGCGGACGATGCGGGTGATCAGCGTGAACAGCAGGCCGTCACTCGCTCCAGAAGCGTGATGTCGGCGAGAGTCTGCTCCGGTTCCGACGGCGCACGGCGGTGGATGTTAACAGACCGCTTTGTCGAGGTGACGACGGAATGAATTAGTCTTTAGCCACGAAACGGCCGCCTGGCGGTCACAAAGCGGCACCGGGAGCGGAACGATGCGTAACGCGAGATTCGTTGTGGGGTGTGGCCTCGTGGCCATTCTTGTAGCCAGTTTGGGCCTTCTCATGCCGGCCAGTGCCCAGAACGCCGTGGCGGTGGGCGACATCGTCCAGACCGGAATGAATGGCCAGAACGTTGTCGGCGAAGTGATCCGGATCCGCGGCAACACTGCTGACTTGAATCTTGGACAGAACAATGTGTCGCAGCTGGTGACGTTCGATAACCTGAAAGTACTGCAGAAGACCGGGGCGGGCGCCAAATCGACCTGCGCCATCGGCGACACAGTACGGGTGCCATATGTCGCCAACACGGTGGTGACCGGACGGCTGATGAAAACCAACGGCGATTACTGTGAGTTCGATGCGTCAGGATCTGGGTTCACCGGGTGGGCCAAGTGTTCAGAGGTACGCACCGCGTCCGGTGGCACGTGCGCGCCGGCCGTCGCCGCGACGGGGCGCGCGGGTGCCGCGACGCCGCCACGTCCGGGCCTGGTCAGCTGCGCCGGAAAATTCGAAGGCCGCTACGCCCCGTCGACGGGACTCGTCGGACTGACGATAGTGTTCCGCAGCGGCAAGGCAACGCTGTCCGGTCCGCTCATGGACAACGAGACGTTCGATTGCTGGACCGGAGGCGGCAAGATCATCCTTCACAAGCAGGGCGAGGACGATCTGCCAATCGACATCAACGACGACGGGACGTTGGATACGCCGCTTGGCGAGCTGAAGAAGAAATCCGGCTAACCGGGCGCGGACCAAGTTGCGGTGTCAGGGGCTCACAGAGTGAATGCCGAGCGCGCACTGGCGGCGACCGCGTGCGCGCTCGTGCTGGCGGCGGCTGGGCGTATAGCCGCCGGCACGCAAGCGGCGCCGCCAACGTCCATGACCATCACGCTGACCGGCCAGTCGATGATTCGCTCCGACGTGCGCGCCACCGCAGCCAAGGCCGTGCCGGTGATGGCCGGGTTGCTGAAGGGCGACGTCGTCTTCACCAACTTCGAGGCCGCGGTGGCGTTGCCCGGCCAGGCTGTCAACGAGGGCCGTGGCTTCCTCACGCCGCCCGAGGCGCTCGATGGGCTCAAGGCACTCGGCTTCAACCTGTTATCGCTCTCCAACAACCACGCGTTCGACCTGCAGGCCACCGGCATCCGCAACACGATCCGCGAGACAGACCGGCGGCAGATCGTTCACGCGGGCATCGGCGAGACACTGAGCCAGGCTGCGGCGCCGGCCTACCTGAAGACTCCGATGGGCACGGTCGCACTCGTCTCCAGCGCCTCCGGCCTGATCGCGCCGGGCGGGATGGCAACGACAGATCAGCCAGGGGTGAACGAGCTGCGGATCCGGGCGGGCGACAAGGACAACGAGGCTTCCGTCGATCTGCCCGGGGCGCCGCCCAACACGCCGAACCCGGAGGATGCCGAGCGCATCCTGCGGAGCATCCGGGAGGCGCGGCAGCGAGCCGACGTCGTCATCGTCTACCAGCACAATCACGTGTTCGGAAACCGCTCGTTCTCGACGATCTTTTCGGAGGGCATGGCCGAGCGGCTCGCCCCGAACGCCTGGTTGAAGAAGTGGGTGCGCGCCGAGATCGATGCCGGCGCTGACATCGTGGTCATGCACGGCGCGCCGCTCCTGCATGGCGTGGAGTTCTATCGCGGGCGTCCGATCTTCTACGACCTGGGCAACTTCATCTATAACGTTCCGCCGACGCTCACCTACATTCACGAACCGATCAACTTCGAGAGCGTTGTGGCCTATCTCGAGTATCGGGACCGGACACTGCGATCGATCGCCATCCGTCCAATCGTCCTGAACGTGCTGGGAGAAGGGCAGCCCGACGTGCACGACCCGCGCGCAGCCAACCAGTTCCTGTTCACGCGAGGATTGCCGGCGCCGGCCGCGGGCGCACAGGCCGGCTACATCCTCGAACGCCTGGCCGAGTTCTCCAAGCCGTTCGGCACGGTTGTCACGATTAACGGCGAGACGGCGGAGATCCGGGTACCTGCCGGGCGGCGACAGTAACCCGATTCCTCCCGCCACCCTCAACATCGTACCAGTTGCGCAACGTTCCGGCGCGCTGGTGCATGACGACCTGCTGCAGTCGACACCAGCTATTGATGGCTGATGGTCTCGCAGTCGGCCAGCGTGGCTCAGGCGTGCGGGCAGTCGGCACGCCGATGTATCTACGGTTGCAGGATCAGCGGGGCGCGAGCAGCCGCTGAACCTCCTGCGTCCAGTTCAGGACGAAGCGCAGCGAGTTCGGATTGATCTTGCTGGCGCGAGCTTGAGCGGCTTCAGGAATCGGCTGGTTCATCAGGAAACGTCCGTCCGCCGACACATCGAACGTCGCGCGCACCGTCGTCCCACCACCGAGTACGTTCTGGTTGAACAGCACCACAGGTTTACCGGGGACGAACGCCGTGCCGGAGACGGTGAAGGGCACTGCGTTCATTGCGGGCGGCTTTCCCGGGCCGCCTGGTCCCATGTAGAACAGCTCGTTGCTGTTTTTTGACCATGCGGGATCGACCGCGCCGCCAGTGGTCACCGTCACGCGAGGCCCGGGACCTGGGTACGGCTGCACATAGACTTCCGAATTCCCGCTGTCGTTCGAAGTGTAGACGAGCCATTTCCCATCAGGCGAAATCTCCGGAGCGCGTTCGTCAGCCGGCGTCGCCACAACTGCGCGGACCTTGTCGGGCTGGTCGACCGACACGGCATAGATGTCGGTGTTCCCGCCCAGCGAGGTGAATCCGCGTGTGAAGACCAGCTCCTTCCCGTCTGGTGTCCATGAACTCGGAACATCGAACGGCCCTGACGTCAGCTGCTTCGCCTCGCGCAAATTGACGCCCTCATTGAGGAAGATCTGCTGGGGACCATTGCGATCTGATCGGAACGCGAAACGCGAGCCGGTTGGCGCATGAATCGGGAACGCGTTCTGGCCTTCAAACGTCGCGCGGTCCTCTGTCCCGCGAGCGGTGTCCACGAACCAGACGTCCTTGTTGACGTAGAGCTCGGCAAACGCGACCCGAACGCCGTCCGGCAGGACACGCGGGGCGAAGCGGAACATGTCCCGCATCCCGGTGAGCCGAGTCGGATTGCCTTTGCGATCGAGCCAGACCAGCTGGGTCAGCAGTGGCGGCTCGATCGAGCCCGGGGCGTAGAACAGATCCCCGGTTGCCGCAACACTGAACTGCGCCGCTCCTGTCCAGGCGGTGCCGGCGTTCCCGTACACGGAATGCGTCACGCCATCGAGCGCCTGCACCTCTTTTCCGCTGACAGACAATGACGACGGATCAAATCGGATCGCGAAGAGCTTCCCTCTCCGGGCAAAGATCAGCGTGTTGCCTCCGGCGTACTGCGCGTCGACCGCATCCTCGATCAGGCGTTTGCGTTCACCGCTCTTCAATGACTTCACCCAGACCTGCGCACGTGACCAATCCGGCGCCACGGCGGAGAACGGAATCACGGTGAAGAGCACACCACTACCGTCCGGCAGAAAGTGCGGCAGACGGTGCGATGCTTCGTGCGCGGCCTGATCGAGCGTCGTCAACTCTTCCGGCTTGCCTCCGGTATCGCGGACCATGCTGAGCCCGGCGCCCAGCGTGCTGGCGAGGACGATCATCCCGTTTCTGCCCCAGC
>DASROF010000115.1:0-17249 GCA_035647075.1 Vicinamibacterales bacterium
TCGATCGCCTGAGCGGGTGTGAGCCCCGCCTCGACCATCAGCTGCAGTTCCCAGTGCTCGAAGTATCCCGGGAAGCGGCCCGGCGGCCCCGCATCCGTGCCGAGTGCGAACGGAATGCCCGCATCGACGAGCCGCTTGAAATTGGCTTTTCCGGTTTCGTAGAACGCCGGGTACTTCTTGAAGTTGGGATTGCTTGCGATCGTCTTCTGCCGTTCGGGGCTCTTGATCAACTCCAGCGTCTTCGCGGAGACGCCACGGGTGAAGAACGGATCGTTCGCAAAGGGCGGCGTCGAACCGTAGGCAAACATCGACGCCTCGCGCGAGAGCGTCGCCGCTGTCTGCCACGTGCCGTGCTGCTCCATGCTGTCGATGAGCGCCTGATCGATCGGCTGATCGCGCACGCTGTGGACGAAGCCGTCGATGCCCTGACCGGCAAGAAACTTGGCGTCCTCGAGATAGAAGATGTGCCCGAGGACACGGGCGTTCCGCTTGTGCGCGGTCTCGATGATCGCCGACGCAATTTCTGCCGGCATCTTCGGCATCGTTCCGAGCTCGTCGTCCAGCCACAGCTTGATGAAGTCGACGCCTTTGTCCAGCTGCGCGTTGACGGCCGCGGCTGCCTGCTCCGGCGACGCCACCGGCTGGTTCACGCCGGCCAGCCCGCCATAGCCGCCTTTGAACATCAGGCCTTGACCAGTCGTGTACACCCGCGCCATCGGCGGCCTCGACGTTGCCGGCGATTCGCTGGCGAACGCCGCGCGCTGCTCGTTCCGTACCGGGAAGATCGTGTCCTGATCCGTCCCCATGCTGAGGACCGTCGTCACGCCGTACGACGCGTAGGTCTTCAGATCCTTCTCGATGCTCGCACGCGTGTGGAACTTGCTGTCCTGCACCAGATCGACGGTGTTGCCCAGGTGCGCGTGCAGATTCATCAGCCCCGGAATGACGAACGCGCCCTTCAGATCGGTCGTTGTCGCTCCGGACGGCTCCTTGAGGTCAGCGGCCGGGCCAACCCACGACACGCGCCCCTTCTCCACCACCATCGCCGCATTGGGCACCGGCGCGTGATCGCCGCCATCGATCAGCGTGAAGTTTCGGAAGACGAGGGCATCGCCTGAGCCTGGCGCTTCCGAACCAAGCCCGAACGAACAGCCCACCGAGCCAAGGCCTCCCGATCCGCTGCAACTGAGCGCGAACATGCCGAAGACGAGCGCGGCAAGCTTGAGCCACCTCGTAGTGTCCGCCTTCCTCGTAGTGTCCGGCTTCAGCCGGACCTCCCCATTACGACGTCTTTGTGCGTGCATCTTCGAGGATGCGCTTCGCGCGCGCAGGGTTGAACACACCGCAGGAACAGAAACGCGTCAACGTGGCCGCGCATTGCTCCGGCGTGCGCCGGTTTTCCTTGACGAAGTCGATCATCTTCTTCGCCAGCGAGTGGCTGATCATGCCGTGGCCGCACATCGTCGAGAGCAGCATGACCTGCGAATTCGGCATCTTGTCGGTCTTGCCCTCGAACCCGAGCGAGTAGCCGACGCTGTGCCGTGGAATGCCGGCGTACTCGCAGCAGTCCTCGGCGCCCTCGATCGACGTGGACACGTTCACGCTCAGCCCGAGATTCTCTTCCTTGATGCGCTTGACGAACTTCTCAGCGTTCTCGCGATTGTCGAAGACCGCCGCGCAGGTCGTCACGTCGGTGAGGCCATCGACCACTGCCTGGAAGTCCGGCGCGTTGTCGCGCGCCCAGTGCGCCAGCGGGTTCATCTGTCGCGACGGGCGAATCGCCCCGCCATGCCGCGCATCGCCCAGATTGACCGGCTTGAATTCGATCGCAATCTGCAGGAAGCGGCGAAGTCCGTCGAGCGCGTTCTCCTGCTTGAACGGACCCTTGCACGCCATCGCAAAGACGATGAAGTCGTCGTGGAAGCTGTCGGCGCTGCCGAATCGATGCAGCGTGTTGGTCATGTGGTCACCATCTCACGGTCGGACGCTTGCGTCGACGTGCCGCGCCGGCCGAGGCCGATATTCGTTTTCGCCCGTGCGAGGTCGTAACCGAGACGCTCGAGGATCGGCGCAACCACCGCATCGTTACCGTTTGCATCGCAGCGCACGCCCGCGCCGATCGACACAACCGTGTCGATGCGCTTTTCGACGTCCCACACGAGGCGGACGATCTCCTCCGCCCGGGACACGGGTACCTTGATCTCGACGATCGCCGACAGCACCTTCTCGTCGAGGATGTCGGCACGGATGGTGCCCGTCGCAACGTCGCTCATTAAAGAGGTGATCGGATTCTTCTTCTCGAACGCCACGCCAGCCGCCGCCAGCGCGATACACATTTCCTGAATGTCGCGGAAGCGGACGCCGACGCCCGGACGCCCAAGCTCGATCGTGAAGCCGACGTCGCCGGGGCCCACACGTCCGGTCACGTCGTTGGTCTTCACTTCCTCGGTGCCGCGCCCCTCGACGCCTGTGGACTCGTGCGGCACGCGCGGATCCGAGAACGCGCGACGGACGACACGCGGCCAGGTCAGTTCGTCGGGCTCGAATGCAGCGGTCGGACAAACATCGGGCTCCGGATCGAAACGGATGCGCATCGCCGCCAACAGCTTCCGCCCTGCGCGGACGAGCGTCGGGTTCAGGTGTTCCTGGCTGAGGCCGTTAAAGCAGGTGTAGCACTCGACGCACTCGTCGCGGTCGATGGTCGCCCGCTTCAAAACGGGGTCTATATAGATGGCGCCCATCGGGCAGACGTAGGTGCAGTTGCCGCAGGCGACGCATTTCTTGGGGTTTATTTGCATGCGCTCGTCGTCCGCCTTCAGGCGGGTTCTCGCCGTACTGTCCGGCTTTAGCCGGACCGCTCGCTAGCGGCCTATCATAACCGCGCAATGGAGCTGAATTCCCTGGTCGTTGACACAGTAAAGGGACTGCTCTCCGAACTTGCCCACGGCCCGACGGATGTCGCGTACGTCCTCAATCGGGGCGATCGTGGCCTGCTGGCATCGCTTCGCTCCCTGCCGGCCGCGCAGGCCAGCGCGCGGCCGGATGGGCGATCGTCAATCGCGTCGCACGTGCATCACGTTCGTTACGGCCTCAACCTGATCAATCGATGGGCGCGCGGCGAAGATGTGTACGGTCAGGCCGACTGGAGCGAGAGCTGGCGGCACCAGCAGGTGAATGACAGCGAATGGGACGCGCTCGTGGCCGGCCTCGAGCACGAGATTCGGAATTGGCAGGAAGCCGTAGCACTCCCGCGCCCGCTGGACGATGCCGCGCTCCGGGAAACGATTGGCAGCGTCGTCCACCTCGCGTATCACTTCGGCGCAATTCGCCAGCTCGACGCGGCGACTGCAGGTCCGCGCGCAACGTAGTGAAGGCGACTTCGCTGGTTGGTTCGAACCGACTGACGCGGGTCGGTGCAAAGAGGCTTCGCTGTTGGTTCAAAGTGACTTCGCGGGTCGGGGCAAGAACCAGCGAAGCCACCTTGGACCAACAAGCGAAGGCACCTTGACGTTCGTCGCTATAACGCCCTCGGCTCCCGCCACCACTCCGAGAACATCGGCGCGATCACCAGGCCGACGGCATCGGTGCAGGCGTGAAACACCATCATCGCCAGCAGATCCTTTTTCCAGATAAAGAACGACGTCGTCACCACGCCGCCGATGAGGCTGATGACGACAAAGCCGCGGCCCCAGTACGGCGCGTGCAGAAAAGCAAAGCCGACGAGCGCCAGCACGCCAGCCACCCAGACGTTGCGAGTGAGCATCGTCAGTCTCGTGATGGTGTAGCCGCGGAATAGCAACTCCTCGACGACGCCGGCGGTGAGGAAGGCCGTGATGCGGTAGGACACCGGAAACCGCATCACGCGATCCATCCCTTGCTCGAATCCGGGCAGACCGGTGGCGTGACGCACCCACTCGGTGAACGGGAAGATCACCGCGTAGTGGAGCGCCACGAGCGCCAGTCCCCACGCGATCGACTGCCAGCGAAACGGCTGGAGCCAGAGTGACGCGATCGGCTTCTTCTCCCAGAAGATGACGATCGCGAGGACCGCGGCGGCAATCAGCCAGAGCAGCGCCTGACCCACAAACGCCATCCAGAGATTCGCGGGGTTGCCGAACGCCCGCACTGCCGCAGGGCTGAGGAGCAGTCGCGTGCCGTTCCAGGCGAGCGTGAGACCAAAGATCACGGCCAGGACACTGAGTGATCGTTGTTGTGTCATCAGCGCGCGCGACCCCCAATCCGAACCCCCTGAAACTGAACCGCACGAACCGGCAGTAGAGTGCTGAGTATGACTATTCTTATTCGCTGCCTGGTGTTCGCCTGCGTGATTCTGGCTGTGGGTCTCGCGCCGAATCGGGCATCGGCGCAGAGCCGTGACAGCCTGTTGAACGGAGCGATTATCGGCGCGGCCGTTGGCGCAGGCGTGGGCATCGGGTTTACATACGCGCTGAGGGATTCGGACCTGACGGCCGGTCAGTACGGGTACGGCGGTCTCGTCTGGGGCGCGATCGGCGCGGGAATCGGGGCTGGAGTGGACGCGCTGTTCAGTCGCTCGTCACCGCGGCCAACCACCGCGCGGCCGCGGCTGCTGTTTGCACCGGCCGTCGGACGAGTAAACGGCGTGGCGCTGAAGTGGCGGTGGTGACTCACCCCATCGGAAGGACTCGATTTTGCTCCCGGTAGAAACGTGACGAACACACGCGACCCCGAAACCGAACCTACCGAACCTGAACCGGACGGCCCAGACCGCCCGACCGAGCCTGACTACATTCCCGATACGCCGCCGACGGAGCCGCCGCCTGTGCCGATCAAGGACCCACATCCCGACAGCGAGCCAACACCCGGTCCTCTCATTGCGGAGGGATGAGCCCCTTTAGTAGGGCCGGGCTTTAGGCCGCGGGCAAGGGCCTAAGGAGTCGCTATAATCCGCGCACCCCATGCCCGTTGCTCCCGGTGCGCGAATTGGAGTCTACGAGGTCGTTTCCCTGATTGGCTCCGGCGGCATGGGTGAGGTCTACCTGGCACGCGACACGCAATTAGGCCGGAACGTCGCACTAAAGGTCCTGCCGGACATGTTCGCCTCGGACACCGAACGGCTGGCGCGCTTCCGGCGCGAGGCGCAGGTCCTCGCCGCCCTTCACCATCCGAACATTGCGGTCATTCATGGCCTCGAGGACGGTCCGGCCGAGAGCGGACACTCCGTCAAAGCGCTCGTTCTCGAATACATCGAAGGTGACACGATCGCCGAACGCATCGGCGCAGGCCGGATCCCGCTGGACGAGGTGCTCGGCATTGCCCGTCAGATCGCTGAGGCACTGCAGGCAGCCCACGACCAGGGCGTCATTCATCGCGATCTGAAACCCTCGAACATCAAGCTGACCCCGGACGGCGCGGTGAAGGTGCTCGACTTCGGCCTCGCCAAGCTTGGAACTCCTGTCGAAGCGGTGGCCGGCGCAGGTTCCGCGGTCTCGCTGTCGCCGACAATCACGAGTCCAGCGGCGACGACCCTGGGAGTGATCCTCGGGACGGCAGCCTACATGGCGCCGGAGCAGGCGAAGGGAAAACCCGCGGACAAGCGCAGCGACGTCTGGGCGTTCGGCTGCGTGCTGTTCGAGATGCTGAGCGGCAGGCGGGCGTTCGAAGGGGACGACATCAGCGAGACGCTCGCCTCGGTGATCAAGGGCGAGCCTGACTGGACGGCGCTGCCGACAGACACTCCTCCAGCCGTCCGGACGTTGCTTCGCAGTTGCATGACGAAGGATCCGCGCGCGCGCCTGGCAGACATCGCGGGCGCGATGTTCGTGCTCCGGCACAACGACTCGCTCGTGCTGACGGCACCAGCCGCGACAACCGCGGCGCCGGTCGGCCGCCGTTGGTCGTGGGGGCTCACCGGAGTTGTCGCGCTTCTTCTCGCCGCCGTGATTGCCGTCAGCGGGTGGATCGGCTGGAAGCTACGAAAAGACGATCCACTGCATCTCGCCCTGACGACTTTTGGGCTGTCGCTCTCGGAAGGAGAGGCATTCACAAATGCGGGCCGCCACCTTGTAGCGCTCTCGCCCGACGGTCGTCGTCTCGTGTATGCAGCTGGCCAACGTCTGAATCTGAGGTCGATGGGCGACCTCAACGCCGTGCCGATTCGCGGCACAGAAGGCCTCGGCCCGTCGTCACCGCGAGGTCCGTTCTTCTCACATGACGGCGAGTGGGTCGGCTATTGGACCACTGGCGAGCTGAGAAAGATCCCGGTCCACGGCGGCGCCCCGGTCGTCGTGACGAAGATCAGCGGTGTTCAGGCGATGGGAGCGCACTGGAGCGACGACAACACCATCGTCTTCGCCACCCCAGACGGAATCTGGAAAGTGCCGGCGGGCGGCGGATCACCCGAGATGTTGATCAAGAGCAGCGGCAACAGACGTTTCCAGCACCCGCAGTTGCTCCCGGGAGGTAAAGCCCTCCTGTTCACTGCCCTCGATCCGAAGCGCACCAACGCCTGGAGTCTGGCGGACATCATCGTCAAACCGCTCGATGGCGGCGCCGAAAAGCGCGTGGCCAATGGCGGCGACGCGCGATACGTACCCACGGGCCACCTGATGTTTGTCGTCAACGGGACCTTGATGGCGGTGCCTTTCGACAGCGCCACGCTGACCGCGGGAGATCCGGTTGCGTTACGCGAACCGGTGGCGGAAGCCAACACCAATAGCGGTGCTTTTCATTTCGACGTCTCGGCCAGCGGCACGCTCGTTTACGTAACCGCCACGGGTACTATCGGCGATCTGTACACGCCGGTATGGATCGATCGGAAGGGGCGCGAAACGCCGCTGGACACGGAACCACGCCCCTACCGATACGTGCGAGTTTCAGGCGACAACACGCGGGCCGCCTTTGACGTCGAGGGCGACAATCGCGACATCTGGATCTGGAACGTGGGACAGAACGCGATGAGCCGACTGACCACCGACACGGCCCCCGATCGCGCTCCGGTATTCAGCCGCGACGGTCGTCGAATCATCTATTCGAGGGACATCGACGGACTGCCGGCCCTGTTTTGGCAGTCCGCCGACGGCGTCGACAAACCCGAACAGCTGACGCACGGCACTGATGCGATGTTTGCCATGACGACCGCGCCAGACGGAACTGTCCTGGTGCGACGGTCGAATGGATCCCAGGGTGGAGCATCAGCCGACATCTACGCAATGCCTCTCGACGGCGATCGCGCGCAAAAGCCTCTGATCAACGATCCGCAGTTCCTCGAGCAGAACGCCGAGGTCTCGCACAACGGCCGGTGGCTCGCGTACCAAACGAATAAATCGGGACGAGATGAAATATTCGTGCGCCCCTATCCGACCTTGAATACCGAGTCGCCCGTGTCCACCGCAGGCGGCAGCCAACCTCTCTGGTCGGCGGACGACCGCGAGTTGTTCTTCCGCTCACCCACCGGCGCCATCATGCGCGTTCGCGTAGCAGCGGGTGACACGTTTACCGCGAGCACTCCTGAACAGGTCCTGCCGGGCGACGGGCTGCGGAGCGGTTTGCAGAACGCTCCGTATCGTACCTACGACGTCTCGCGTGACGGCCTTCGCTTCCTGGTCTTGAAAGGGGTCGCGTCTCAACAACGCGCACCAACCGCTCCAGGCATGATCGTCGTCCAGAACTTTGCCGAGGAGTTGAAGCGCCGCGTTCGGGCAAAGTAGGCGGCCTTCAGACCGACCCGCCCAGAATCGTGATCTCGGCGATGAGCAACGCGTTCTCTGGAATCATCCCCGGCACACCCTTCTCGCCGTACGCGAGATGCGGAGCGATTTCGAGGCGTCGCGTTCCGCCGACGCGCATCCCGTCGACCCCGTAAAACAGCCCGTTCATCATCGAGCCGCGATTGATCCGCATCTCGGTGATGAGCGTCTCGCCGTTGTCCTCGAGCCTGCCCACGCCCACGGGACCTGACGGCATCTGCCAGCGCACGGGCTCGCCACGATGCAGCCACAGGCGCAGCCGCACCAGGTAATTGTGTTGACGGAGCACCGGGTCACCGGCGCCGGGAATATCGGTCAGCAGCACCAGGCCCGAACGCAGCCGACGACGCTCAGGCTGCCCTTTCCGTTCGAGGATGGCAACGATGTCAGCACGGTCGATCGCACGTGCCATCTCGAGCGGAGTTTCGCAGTCGTCGATGCGCGTTCGCAGATCCGGATCGCCTCCACCGTCGAGCAGAATCTGCACCGCCAGCGCGTTGCGCTCGGCAACCGCCATATGGAGCGGCGTGTAGTCATTGATGCCGCGTTGATTCGGATCACAGCCAGATGACAGCAGCAACCTGATCACGTCGTCCACGTCCCTGCGAGGTTTCGCTCCCGGTACGTCGCGCCCGCTGCTCAGCGCCGCGATGAGCGGCGGAAACCCGTCGTCCGCCGGTGCATTGGGATCCGCGCCGATCTCGAGCAGCGTACGGATGAACGCCAGCGGGCTGTGATAGATGGCGTAGACCAGGCAGGAGCCGACCGTGATCGGCATCTGGCCATTGGGAATGACGGACGGATCGTCAATTGCCGCGCGCAGCGCGGCGAGATCGCCCTTCTGAAACGCCTCATCAATGCGCTGCAGTTTTGCCGCCTCAGCGCAACGGTCTTCTTCGGATCCCATGGATGGACGGAATCGTGACTCTTTACGTCACGTCGATTTCGACAGCTCTCCACGCCGCAGCTTTCGGTACATCTCGAGCGCGTCGCGGATGATGTCCAACGCCTGCGCCGGACCGAGCAGGCCCTCGATCACCACCTGTTTGCGTTCGAGGACCTTGTAGTCCTCGAAGAATCGGCGCATCTGCCGCAGCACGTGCGCGGGCAGCTGGGAATGATCGGTGTAGTCCGCGAAGGCCGGATCGCGCACGCTGATCGAGATGATCTTGTCGTCGATCCCCTTGTCGTCGCGCATCCGCATCACGCCGATCGCGCGAGCCTCCACAATCGTCAGCGGATACACCGGCTCCTGTCCGAGCACCAGCACGTCAAGTGGATCCCCGTCGTCGCAGAACGTCCGCGGGATAAAGCCGTAGTCGGCCGGATAGTGGACAGCGCTGTAGAGCACCCGGTCGAGGCGCAGCAGTCCGGTTTCCTTGTCGAGCTCGTACTTGTTCGTGCTGCCCTTCGGGATCTCGATGACCGCCGGAAATGCGTCCGCGATCCGGGCATCGTCTATTGGGGTGTCGTGCCAGGGGTGCATCGCATCAGCCTCGCGAGGCGAGAAGGATGCCCGCCTGTACTGCCAGCAGCCCCAACGCGACCTGTGCGATGACGTTCAATAGCGCCGGCGTCATCGAGTGCGTGCGCGCGAGTGTGACGGTGTCGAGACCGAACGTCGAGAAGGTCGTGAACCCGCCGAGGACGCCGACGAACACGAACTCACGCCAGTAGAGCCGCGGCGTGATGCGGTTGGACATGATCAGTCCGGCAAGCAGGCCGATGATCAGGCAGCCGGTGACGTTGACGATGGCCGTGGCCAGCGGGAACTTCATCATCGGCCAGCGGCCATGCACGAGCACGTTGACACCGTGACGCGCCATCGACCCCAGCGCGCCGCCCACCGCAATCGCCAGCCATATCACGGCTGTAATTGTGCCGGACCCCGGGACCAAGGACCAAGAACGGACCAAGGACCATGGACGGACCACGCACCACGCACTAAGAACCAGGGACCATTAGACGCCCGCAGGTTTTCGGCGGGGCCGCACCTCATTCGCCGACTTCAGCGGCCGCCGCCGGCTCTCGTCCGGTATCCCGAGCCCGTTATCAACCGCATGGAGCGCAGCGTCGAACGTCACCCCCGTCAGATCGGTGATCTCCTGCAGCGTCTTCTGGAACGTGTCGAACTCGCCCACCGAGAAGCGCTCGATGCCGAACTGCTGGATCGCCTTGCTCTGATCGAGGACGAACCCAAACGCCTCGAGTTGCGCGGCTGGAGTCCGCGGATCTTCCGCGACGATCACGACCTTCCAGAACTTCCTCGGAATCAGCACCTCTCCGGCGCCGAAGTTGTGGTGGATGTCGTGGGCATTGTCGAGAACCGGCCCCGCGAAGATGCAGAACAGGCGGCCCGTGTTCTCCGCCTCTTCGGCAATGTGATTCTCGAGCCCGCCCCACAGACCGTGGAACCCGAACGCGTCGCGATTGAATTCTTCGTGCTGCGGCGTGCAATTGGTCCAGTGGAAGCTGTCCGAGTTGGCGAGGATCTCTTCCTCCGCCGTATCACCCCAGGCGGTGTCATCGCGCCGGACGATGTGGCCGCGGTCGAATTTCGCGGCCGGCTCGTAGAGTTCCGGGTCTTCGATCTGGAAGGTGTTCGCCAGACGCGGATCGGGCACCCACGTGTCGGTGCCGAATTCCTCACGCGTCTTGCGCCGCTTGCTCGTGTTGTAGTCCACGTTGACCGCCGCCCACATCACGAGCTTCCGCGTCTTGTTCATGACGAGTGAATAGTGGTGGTACTTGAACAGCTCTGGCTTGTTCGTTCCCGTCTGCTTGAAGATCTCGGCCATGCGGCCAGCCTCGACGTCTGGCAGCGGCACGTTGGGACCCAGGAAATTGGCCTTGTAGCCGGGCCGGTGCGCGTAGTCGGGATCGAAGCGCAGCTTCTTCTCGACAGCCGGCGGCAGCGGCGGCGCAACCACGGGGATACGGCCCGCGGACGTGGCGGGGGCCTGCACGCCCATGTAGAAGTTGGCCGTGCCGTTGACGATGATCGTGGTTCCGCGCTCCGTGCCAGGTGCTGACGTCATGGCGTTCTCCTCCCGTTGACTCTTGAGGGCGGGCATCTCGCTGAGGTCGTCCGCAAACGATCGGACCAGTGCGGCGAGCGCCGATTGCTGACCGGTTGGGACCTGCGCCTTGGCCAGGTGCGCGCAGATGCGGCTGACGCGGACGCCTTCGTTCGCCACCCAGTGGATGTCGCTGTCCGGCATCTCCCGCGTCCACGGTGTGCCGCGGATGGTCATGATCTGACCGTCTTTGATCTCCGGCACGCCGCTGTGATGCAGCGCCACGACCTCCCAGTCCTTGTTGAACGCAGGCGAGCCCGACGACCCGGGCAGCGTGTCGGTCGTGTATTCGAGAAAGAGGTCCGCTTCCGCCGGCGCGACGAGCAGCTCGTTGTCGCGTACGCCGTATTTCTTCGGCCCGCCATCGGGGTACTGAATGATGCTGACCGGTTGGCCGACGAGGATCTTGCCGTTGACCGGAATCAGCGGCAGGTGCGTGAACTCCGTCAGGCGCTGGCCGTCGAACGCCGACGCCGCCACGCCGACGATCGCAAAGTCGAGTTCCTCATTGGCGTAGAAGAAGAGCGCAGGATCGAGGGCGAACACGACCCCGGCCGCGAGACGACGGTCCGTCTGCAGCTCGTAGCCGAATTGCACGCCGCAGCCATCGGCTTCACCCGCGTCGGCAAACACATGGTGGTTGGTGATCAACAGAGACGGGCTGATCAGGAAGCCGGTGGCGAACCCGTCGATGACCGATCCCCGCCCATCGATCTGCACGATCCGGCCGACGCTGCTCCCGGCCAGACGCGCGGCGTCGTTCGGCGCAAAGTCGTCGAGGTCCAGCGTCGGGCCGATGCGCCGCTCCCGGAAGAAGGCGTCGGTGACACCCGCGCGCGCATAAGCGACGCGCTTCGCTTCTTCACGCAGTCGCCATCGCTGAACGCGCTCCGGACTGTCGGCCAGCTCCGGACCGCCCTGTTTCAGGAGCCGGACCGCTTCCGCGCGCCGCTCCTGCATGTCTCGCCAGCGAAGGCCGGCGTAGTGGGCTCGTTCGATCTGTCGTTCGGTGACTTGACGTGCAGACTGCATAGGACCTCGATCGTCTGAGGGATCTGGTAGTGTCCGCCTTCAGGCGGACCATAAGAGGCGCGGATTGTAGTCCAGCCGCGTCACGGCGAACCCCTCAATCTGCACAAACGATCGGGCAGTCGAAACCGAACACGCCGGGTCGCGCACCCATGCAGGGCCGTGTCGCGCGTGTTCCTTGGAGCGCGTTCGTGTCTGCCCGCGCGTTGGGTCAATAATTGGCGGCATGTCCATGGACGTTGCCCGCTTCCGCGTTCCCGAGCGGACACGTGTCGATCTCAAGAAGTGGCCGACGAAGGTCAAGCCGTTCTACGACTCGAAGGAGCAGTACCAGCTGCTGCTCGCGGATCACATCGACAAGCTCGACAAACGGCAGAACCTCCTCTACGCACACGACCGGTACGCGCTGCTGCTGATCTTCCAGGCGATGGACGCGGCCGGAAAGGACGGCGTCATCAAGCACGTGATGTCGGGGCTCAATCCGCAAGGCTGCCAGGTCTTCAGCTTCAAGCATCCGAGCGCGACGGAGCTGGACCACGACTTTCTGTGGAGGACCACCACCTGCCTGCCGGAACGCGGGCGCATCGGCATCTTCAATCGCTCGTACTACGAGGAAGTCCTCATCGTCCGCGTACATCCGGAGATCCTCCAGGCCCAGCGTCTGCCCGACGAGGTGCTGCACGACTCAAACCTCTGGAAGAGTCGCTATCGCTCGATCGTCGATCTCGAGCGTCACCTGCACCGTAACGGCACGCGCATCGTCAAGTTCTTCCTGCACGTGTCGAAGGAGGAGCAGAAGAAGCGGTTTCTCGCCCGCATCGACGATCCAGAGAAGAACTGGAAGTTCAGCGCCGCGGACGTCGCGGAGCGTGGGCACTGGAAGGACTACATGCGCGCGTACGAGGACTGCCTGTCGGACACGAGCACCAGTCACGCGCCCTGGTACGTCGTGCCAGCGGATGACAAGCAGAATGCGCGGCTGATCGTCTCGAAGGTCGTGCTCGACACGATGAAGTCGCTGAAAATGCGCTATCCCTCGCCCGATGCGACGCGGCTGAAGGAATTGCAGCGCATCCGTCGGGAACTGGTGAAGAGTGAATCGTAGTGTCCGGCTTCAGCCGGGCCAAGGATCCATGACGCTTCGTCTGATGCTCGTCCTCTCGCTGATCGCCGCGGCCCTGCCGACGGTCGCACATTCAGCACAGCAGCCGTCAGCGGCTGCCGTGCGCGTGACGCGCTTTGCCACGAATCCGCTCGTGACCGTGAGGTCTTCGCCAACGCTCGGCGCCAACGTCAACGGGCCCACAGTGATTCGCGTACCGTCGTGGGTGAAGCAGCCGCTCGGGAAGTACTACATGTACTTTGGTAATCACCGTGGCGTCTTCATCCGACTGGCGTATGCCGACGCGCTGACCGGGCCGTGGAAGATTTACGAGCCGGGCGTGTGGCACGTCAAAGACTCGTCGCTGTATCGCCCGCAGCCCGACTCCGCCAGCTTCGGCGGATTCAACACACACTTCGCATCGCCCGAAGTCTTCATCGACAATGCGAATCAGCGCATCGTGCTCTGGGCGCACGGCTGGTACACGAATGGCGAGCGCTGGCCCGCCGAGCCGCAGGCCGCACAGGCGTGGGCCACGAAGAACGGCTACGGCCAGTTCACCCAGGGCGCTGTGTCGTCGGATGGACTCAACTTCACCGCGCAACCGGCGATCACGAAGGAGAGCTACATCCGCGTGTTCCAGCGGAACGGAGCCGTGTACGGCATGTCGCGCCTCGGCGTGCTGCTCCGCGCACCCGATCCGCTCGCCAGCATGACCGTTGGTCCGAATGCCTTCCGCGACACGCCTTTCGGAAGCAACCGCGTGCGTCACGTCGCGCTGATGCCGCGGGGCGATCGACTCTACGTCTTCTTTACCGTCATCGGCGATGCGCCAGAGCGGATGTACATGTCGACGATCGACATGACGCAGAAGTGGGAGGACTGGAAGGTCAGCCCGCCCGTCGAGGTGATGCGGCCGGACATGGACTACGAGTGCGCGGCACAACCCACTGCTCCGTCGCAGGTCGGCGACGTCGCCGGCGACGTCCGGCAGATTCGCGATCCGTACGTGCTCGAAGACGAAGGCCGGACCTACTTGTTCTATGCGATCTGCGGGGAACAGGGAGTCGCGGGCGCGCAGATCACAATGCCGTCGTAGTGTCCGGCTTCAGCCGGAACCTTTACGGAGCGCCGCGCCGAGGCCTGAGTGGTAGGGGCCGATCTTCAGGTCGGCCAGACATGTAACGCATCGACGGCTTCCGACGTATGAATGCCAGGAGTGGCTCGATGCATCAATCGAACGTCAGTCGTCGTGTGGTTCTGAAGTCAGGCGCAGCTGCCGCGCTTGGACTCGCTCTTGGGCATTCGCACCCCGCTCACGCGCAATCCAGTTTGCCGCTCGTCACCAAACCGATCCCCTCGACCGGTGAACGGCTGCCCGTAATCGGCCTCGGCACCAACGCCTACAGCGTCACCACCGCCGAACAGATGGCGCCGCTGCGCGACGTCCTCGAGCGGATGGGGCAACTGGGCGGGTCGGTCATCGACACGGCGCGCGCGTACGGCCGCGCCGAGTCGGTCATCGGCGAGCTCCTCCAGGGCCTCGGCACGCGGAAGCAGTTCTTCATCGCCACCAAGACGCCGATCGGCGGCGACTTCTCCAACCCGCAAGCGGTGCTCGACGTGTCCTTCAATGCGTTGCGCACCGACGTCATCGATCTGATGCAGATCCACATGATGGCCGGCCTCGACCAGTTGATGCCAGTCTTCGAGAAGGCGAAGGCGGCAAAGCGGATCCGCTATATCGGGATCAGCACCTCGTCAGACAATCAGTACGATCAGCTCCTGGCGGCGATGAAGAAATACCCGCTGGACTTCGTGCAGGTGGACTACTCCATCGACAACCGCAATGCTGCCGAAAGCGTGCTGGCCGCGGCGCAGGAGCGCAAGGTTGGCGTGCTGATCAACGTGCCGTTCGGCGGCCGCGGCCGCGGGGCCGCAAACACGTTCGCACGCGTCAAGGGCCGGGAGCTTCCCGACTGGTCGAAGGAATTCGACGCCACCAGCTGGGCGCACGTCTTCCTGAAGTACATCGTCTCGCACCCGGCCGTCACCGCCACGATTCCCGGGACGACGCAGCGGAGGAATCTTGAGGACAACCAGGGCGCTGGCCGCGGACGTCTACCGGATGCCGCGATGCGGCGGCGTATCGAACAGCACTGGGATTCGCTGGAAGCCTAAGGACTAAGCGACGACCGGTAGACGGACATCGTGTTCTGCGGCACACTCCCATCACACACATGACTCTTTCCCGATTTGTCGTAGTCGTCATGGCGGTCACATTCTCCGACTCGTGCACGTCCACCAGCTCGACGCCGACCGACGAAGCCGACGTCAAAGCGGCGATCGAAACGTTCTATGCCGCGATGAAGAAGGGTGATCCCAAAGCCGCGATGGCGATGATTGCGCCGGACGCCGTGTTCGTCGAATCCGGCCGTCTCGAAACGCGGCAGCAGTATGAAGAGAGCCACCTGCCCTCAGACATCGACTTCGAAAAGCAGATCACCGGCACGCGCGGTCCGTGGCGGATCACCATCAACGGGAACACCGCCTGGGGAATCGCCTCGACGGAATACAAGGGCCCGGTGGATGGCCGGGACTTGAGTTTCGTCAGCACGCAGCTCGCGGTCGTCACACGTGGCGAAGACGGCAAGTGGCTCATCCGCTCGATCCACTGGTCGTCGATGCCGCTGTGAAGTAGCGGC
Organism: Vicinamibacterales bacterium; assembly: GCA_035647075.1. Classification (GTDB taxonomy): domain Bacteria; phylum Acidobacteriota; class Vicinamibacteria; order Vicinamibacterales; family UBA2999; genus Gp6-AA40. The sequence goes on from DASROF010000115.1 coordinate 15,641, forward strand.
GGTGACGCCTTGAAAGTCTTTCGCGCCGCGAAATGATTTACGGGCGCCGCGTGATCGTCTCCCAGCCCAGCAAGCGTAGACATCCATAAACATTGCGGAGTCGTGTGACGGCAACGTGTCGTCCATGGGCCGGGTGTTTGCGTGGGCGGCGGCTCGAAAGGAGCCGCTTCATGTCGATCCGTACTTACTCGTGTGTCTTCGCGATTGTGGCTGTGCTGGCTGTCGCGTGCAGTCGCGATGCTCAACCGCTCAGCCCTTCTGTCGGAGGATCCGTCTTCGCCGTCGCCGGCGGATTGGAACGCATCGTCAAGCTCTTCGACGCGTGCGATCCGGCAACCTTCAACGCCATCCTCGGTCCCGGCGCCTGCACGCGCAACGGCGGCGTGACGTTCCAGAACTTCATCGACGAGCTGACCCGGACTCGATCCGCCGGCGCATGGCACTTCGCTCCGACCGTGCTCACGATGAAGGAGGGCCAGGCGCTGGTGGCGCTCAACACCGGCGGCGAGACGCACACCTTCACCGAAGTCGACGAGTTCGGCGGCGGTATCGTCCCCAATCTGAACCAGTTGGCCGGTCTGACGACCGTGGCCCACGAATGCACTCAGCTGAAGCCTGGAGATTTCCTGGCGCCAGGCGCGCGCTCGTCGGAAGTCGAAGAAGAGACCGGCGTCGAGAAGTATCAGTGCTGCGTCCATCCGTGGATGCGTGCGGAGATCCGTATTTCTGAAAAATAGACAGTCCTTTGTCCTTAGTGCTTGGTGCTTGGTCCGTCCGTGGTCCTTGGTCCGTCCATGGTCCACGCACTCGTTCCGGAACGAGTGTGACCGTCGCGAGAGGCCTCAGGTGATCGTGCAAGAGGACGGCGCTGGTATTAGCGCCACTTGTTGCGGCCGTAACAAGCTCAGTGGTGCTGGTGAGACGAATTCCTAGACGGGTACGGCCACTGTAGTCGGGATTCGGACCGCAGGCCCACTGAGCTCAATCGAAGGCGGATCTGGTTGACACGCTCTCGCCGGTAAGCCTTCAGCGCGTCTTAAGAACTTCGCTGATCGCGTCGCCTCGAGGGATCGCGGTCACTGAACACCAGCGCCACTTGTTCCGGCCGTACCAAGCTCAGTGATGCCGGTGAGACGAATCCCTACGGAGGTCAGGCCGACTCGAATGTACTGACCGCGCGAGAAGGCTCAGGCGGCCCGCCAGCTCACGGAGCTGGCGGCCAGCGATCGTGCAAGCCCTCGCAGCGCGGTCCGGCCACCGTAGTCGGGATTCGGATCGCCGGCCCACTGAGCTCGATCGAAGGCGGATCTTCCATCCATGAAGGCCCAGGTCGCGCACCGAGCGCGCGGTTCTAGGGATTCAGGTAATGCGCGATCAGAAATGACAGCGTGCGCTGATACGAGCGGTGCACGTTGTACGGACTGTTGTCGTCGCGGATCCAAGTCTTGCGATACCAGTTCTCGAACGGCGCGCGTTCGGCGCGGTGGATGTCGTCTTCAAGCAGCTTCAGATCGTCGAACGCCTGCAGACACCAGAGGCGTGTCGCCGCCGGGTCTGCTTCCGCAACCGCCTTCCACAGCTTGATCGCCGCCGCCGTCTGACGCGCGTC
>DASROF010000116.1:0-8984 GCA_035647075.1 Vicinamibacterales bacterium
GCTCGTGGCCAGCTCGCCGCTGCTCACGGCGCAATGGCCCTCGTACCCGACGCCGGGCGTGCCGCGCGACGCCAAGGGCGCGCCGACTCTCGATGCTCCGGCGCCTCGCACTCCGGACGGCAAGGTCGACTTTTCGGGGATCTGGACGCGCGGCGGCGGCGGTGGAGGCGGACGCGGCCGCGGTGCCGGGGCGGCCCCGGCGCCGACGACGACACCTGACGGGATTCCGCTGTCCAGCTTTGGCGAGGTTGCTGGTCGAGGATTCGCTCTGCCGATGCAGCCGTGGGCTGCGGAGCTGAAGAAGAAGCGGATGGCCAACAACATGAAGGACAACCCGGACGTCTGGTGCCTGCCGATTGGCCTGATGCAGTACCACAACCATCCGCAGCCGCGGCAGATCGTGCAGACGAAGAACCTGATGCTGATCGCCTACGAGTCGAACTATGGCCTGCGCTACATCTACATGGATGGGCGGCCGGCGCCGAACAACGATCCGCAGCCGTGGTGGTTCGGCTATTCGCGAGGCTGGTACGAAGGCAACGACACGCTGGTCGTCGAGACCACCAACTTCTATGGTGATGAGCGCGCCGGATGGCTCGACGTCAACGGCAGCCCGTACAGCGACGCTTTGAAGATGACCGAACGGTTCCGCCGACCGAACTTCGGCACGCTCGAAATCGATATCACGATTGACGACCCGAAGGCCTACACGAAACCGTTCACCGTCCGCGTGAACCAGCGACTCATGGTCGACCAGGAGATGATCGAATTCATCTGCAACGAAAACGAGCAGTCTACCGACCATATTCCGAGGCCCGGCCAGGCCGGGTTGCCCGCAGGTCCTGCGCCCGCACAGTAGACCTGTAACAGAGGGGACGGAGGAACGGTTTCACAGGAGGAGCGAAGCACGCTCTTCATCCCGTGGGCCGCCTACGGCGGCAATCGAACGGCGTGCCTCTCCGTTCGTCTCCGTTTCCTCCGTTGCTCCTGTGAAACCGTTCCCTCCGTACGCCTCCGCTCTCTTTATGTCGAGGGGCGCGACCCTCCACCAACGATTACCAATCTGTGATCTTCGTGCGCCGCCGTAACTTTGGAGCCTGCCCCCAGCGCCAGCATGGTGATATAACCCAACCTCGCTCGAAAGGCGGGAGGTTACATGACGCAACATTTACGGTCGCACGCAGCGCGCGCGGCGGCCATCACAGTACTTACGACGGCTCTCTCCGTGGGAGCCTCAGCGGTGAACAATGCGGTGCCGGTCCTGGGCGGACTCGTTTCACCGCGAGGCATCGCGACTGGTCCAGCTGGCCGGTTGATCTATTCAGAGGGGACCGGCGCGATCAGCGAGTTGATCGCCAACGGCAAGAATGCCGGAACGACGAACTTGCTCAATTCCGTTCCCGCCACCTTTATCGCTCCGAACCTGGCGACGCTCGGCGGGCAGATTTTCGTACTGACCGCCCAGGGTGCACCTGGAAGCGGCTCGAACACGCTCTATCGCGTGAACAACGGCACCGTGCGCGCGCTGGCGGACATCGGTGCGTATCAGCAAACGGATCCGGATCCATTTGACCTCACGGATGCGGGGAGCCCGACCGAGTCGAATCCATTTGGCGTTGCGCCGCTCCCGGACGGCAGCGTGCTTGTGTCGGACGCGGCGGGGAACGACCTTCTGCGCGTGTATCCCGACGGCACAGTTGTGACCGTGGCGCGGCTGAAGCCGCGGATGGTGCCATGGCCGGCCGGAGTGGCCGGGCCTGCTCCCGGGACCATGGTTCCGACAGAGGATGTCGCGACGTCCGTTGCCGTCGGCGCCGATGGCTATTACTACGTCGGAGAGCTCCGCGGTTTCCCGGCGACTCCGGGATACTCCCAGGTCTGGAGAATCGCGCCCGACTCCGTCAACGCGCTCTGCGATCCGGTGAACCCCAACGTCGGAGCGTGCCGGCGTTACGCTGACGGATTCACGTCGATCGTCGATCTCGAGGGTGGCCCCGACGGCAGCATCTACGTTGTCCAGATCGCCAATTCGAGCTGGTTGAAATCGCCGCTCGGAATGGGTGGCCCGGATATCGGCTCTGTCTGGCGCCTTGCGCCTGGCGGTGCGTCCAGAACCGAACTGGCTCCCGGCCAGCTGCACCTGCCAGCCGGCGTCGCCGTCACGAGCGATAGCGAGGTCTATGTGACGACGCCCGTATTCGGACCGGCGAACATCGTCCGCGTCCAGTAAGAGCAGGCCGAAGGCGAAAGGCCCATGGCCTATAGAGGCCCAAGAAGTCCGGGGCCCAAGTTCTGAACCGACGATTAGCTCACGCCGTAAGGACTGTTGAGGTCGTCGTTCTTCACTTGGGCCTCGGGCCCTCCCTACTTGGGCCTTAGCCCTTGGGCCTTAGCCCTTAGCCCTTATTCCTTAGGCTTCTTGATGGCACGCAGTGGCTGGAAGACCGCAGGGCTGATCGCGGGAGCGGGTTGCCTCTCGATCATCGCCATCCTCATTGGCGGCGGGATCATCGCGACGATGTACGCGCGCGCGACGGTGAGGAGTCTCGGCGATCCGAATCCGCAGTCCGTCGAACGCCGCATCGCGCTGTCGCCTCCGCCGGCAGAGGCGAACGCACCGGGTGCGAAAGGCGAGGCCAGCCGGACCGCGCCGTTGCATGTGCGGCTCGAGCTGCAGGAAGGGACGTTCACGATCCAGCCCGGGCAGCCTGGCACCGAGCTACAGGTGCAGGGCAGGTTCGCGCCCGGCCTGTTCGAGCTCACCGAAAGCCACTCCACTGATCCCACCGGCGCGCGCGAAGCCAGAGTGCGCTTCCATTCAAAGGCGCCGGCGTGGGCGCGCTTCTTCGCGGGTATCGGCAACGGCAATGAGGATGGTCCTGAGCTGACGATCACGATTCCGCGTGGCACCCCAATCGATCTGACGCTGGAAGTCAGCGTGGGCCGGTCGCAGATCGATCTTGGCGGCCTGACGCTTGGCGATGTGAACGTGACGGCCACCATGGGCGAACATCGTCTCGACTTCCGCGAACCCGTCGTCGAAAACGTCCGCGAGCTGCGCTTCAGCAACAGCATGGGGAACCTGTCGCTCGAGCACATTGGCAACGCACGTCCAGAGACGATCAACGCGACCGGCAGCATGGGCAACGTCACCGCGGATCTGGCGGGTGCATGGTCGCCAGGGTCTGAATCGAATCTCCGGTTCGACCAGTCGATGGGCGATCTGACCGTTCGCGTGCCGTCGAACGTCCGCGTGAATGCGGACGTGCGCAGCTCACAAGGCGGCGAATCGACGAACCGCACGCCGACACTCAAGCAGTCCGACGATCCGAAAGCCCCGACGCTGCGCCTGCACGTGACCAGCTCGATGGGGAATGCGCGCGTGATTCAAGACTGAAGCACACGCTTCGTGTGTTACCGCTTGTCGACGACGACCTTCCCGCCCTTCAGCACAACCTTCGTTTTGAGCATGTTGTGGATTCCCTCGAGCGGGTTGCCGTCGAGAAGCAGGATGTCCGCCAGCTTGCCGGCTTCCAGCGTTCCAAGCTGATCGCTCATGCCGATGTAGGCGGCGGTGTTCGGACCCATCAGCTTGAAGATGTCCTGCATCGAAAACATAACGCTGTACGACTTCAGCTCGTGTTCGAGACCGGCGCGCGCTTCGTAGTTCGTGTCGGTGCAATAGCCGATCAAGCCGCCGTGATCCCAGATTGTGCGTGCGTTGACGATCGGGTACGCCGCCTCGGTGCCGAGCGCCTTGCCGGCGGCGTCGCGGTTGGCGCCGGCGATTGACTCGGGCCACGGCTTCCCATCCCGGAACCGCGGGTTGTTGTCCTCGGCAAACACGCCGAAGATTGGTGCGCCGAATCCGACGGTGCCCAGCGCGATCGTTCCGGTGGATGCGAGCCTGGCCGCGGCCTCGTGGCTGGTGAAATCCTTGTTCGGCAGGTGAACGAGACGACGGACGCCCGCATCGACGGCGGCGACCATCGCCGAGGTGCTGACGGCGTGCACGTTCACTTGCACGCCGGCCTTCGCTGCCTCATCAACCGTCGCTTTGAGAACGGCGATCTCCTCGGGTGTCGGCCCCGGAATCGGCGTCAGTGCAATCTCACCGGTCTGTTTGATGCCTTTCGCCGCCATCGCGCGAATCGCCGCGCGTGCCTCGTCCGGCGTGCCGCGAAGGTTGATGCGCTCCGACGGAATGATCCGGGGACCGTTGATCGTGCCCGACTCGATGTGATCGCGCAGCGTGATGTTGCCGTCGCCGGGTCCGCCGCCCGAGAGGATCGTGGTGTAACCGGCTTCGAGCAGCGCCTGCATTTCCTTCGCTTCGTTCGGACCGGTGTTCACGTGCTTGTGGGCGTCGATGTAGCCGGGCACCGCGCTCATGCCCTTCGCGTCGATCACGCGCAGCCCTTGCGTGCCGGCTGCCCCGGCGGACGCGGATACGATCTTGCCGCCGCGGACCACGATCGTTCCCGAATTGATCACCTGCCCGTTGCCGACGACGATGCGGGCGTTGGTGATTGCCACATCCTGGGCGGCAGAAAGTCGTGCGGTGAACAGCAGAGCGACGATCGCAATCAGAACAACCGAGACGCGCACAGCACTCATGTCATCCTCCAACGGCTGGGCATCGTACCACGCACCTCCAGCAGTAAACTTTCTGCCGATGGATCTGCTGCGGTGGCGACGCGGTCAGAAGGGCCAGGAGCCCGCCGGCGAAGCGGCGGCGCACGAAGGCGAGCTGCCGTCGCGCATCAATCACTACCGTATCCGCGGCAGCCTGGGACAGGGCGGCATGGGCGTCGTCTACCTCGCCGAGGACGAGCGCCTGGGCCGCAACGTCGCCCTCAAAGTGCTCCGCGAGAATTCGACCGATCCCAGCGCGCACCTGCGCCTCGTGCGCGAAGCGCGCATTGCGGCCGGCGTCTCACATCCGCTGATCTGTCAGGTCTTCGAGCTTGGCGAGTGGAACGGTCAGCCATTTATCGCCATGGAGCTGATCGACGGTGAGCCGCTGGCGGCGCGACTCACGAACGGTCCGCTGCCCGCCGCCGACGCCCTCCGCATCGCTGTCGCCGTCGTCGAGGCCCTCGGCGTGCTGCATCGTCGGGGGATCGTCCATCGGGATTTGAAGCCGTCGAACGTCTTCGTCACCGAAACCGCCGTGAAAGTCCTGGACTTCGGGCTCGCACGACCTACGGTGGCGGCGCACGAAGCGGCAAACGCCATCACGCATTCCGGCGTGTTTCTCGGGACGCCTCGCTATGCGGCGCCGGAACAACTGCTGGGCGACGAGGTGGATCACCGCGCTGATCTGTTCTCGGCCGGCGTGATGCTGTTCGAGATGCTGGCTGGCCGTCCGCCGTTTTCCGGCAAGACGCTGGCGGCAATAGCCAATTCCGTCTTGCACGATGCGCCGCCGGTGCTCACCGGTTCGCCGGCCATCTCCGCCGTCGATCGAGTCCTGCACCGGGCGCTGTCGAAGAAACCCGAGGACCGGTATCCGACCGCCGACACGCTCGCCGCCGATCTGCGGAATGCGCTGCAGCTCGCGGCCAGCGATCAGGTCGCCGAGGCGCGGCCGATGCTGCGACTCGCGGTGCTTCCGTTCCGGCTGCTGAAGCGCGATCCGGAGACGGATTATCTGGGAATCAGCCTGGCCGACGCGCTGGTCAGTTCACTCACCGGCCTCGAGTCGCTGGTCGTGCGATCGAGCCTCAAGACCGCACGCTACGCGAACACCGTACCGGACCTCGAAGCGATGGCCACGGATCTCGCCGTGGACGTGGTGCTGACCGGCTCGATGATACGCACTCAGGACCAGATGCGCGTCAGCGCCGAGCTCGTCTCGGTGCCGGCTGGCGACATCTGGTGGTCGCAAACGACGCATGTGCCGCTGGATGCGGTGATCGATCTGCACGACGAGCTGGCCCGGCGGGTGATTGCGTCGCTGCCATTGACCGCGCAGGATCGCAACTTCCGGCCGCGGGCGGCCGGTAATGCGAAGGCCTTCGACCTGTATCTCCACGGGATGCGTTCACGAGGGGAGACAGCGAACTGGACTCAGGCACACGCGTTCTTTGAACAGTGCCTGGACCTCGACGCGGCGTTCGCTCCGGCATGGGCGGAGCGTGGTCGGCTCGAGCGCCTGTCGGGCAAGTACCAGGATCCGGCGAAGCTCGCGCAGGCCGAATCGTCGTTCCTCCGCGCGCTCGAGCTCGATCCGGAGAACGGCGCGGCGCAGTACTACTACGCACAACTCGAGATCGATCTCGGCCGTCTCGATGCGGCCCTCGCGCGTCTGCTGGAACGAGTGCGCCATCGTCGCGCCGAGCCCCACATCTACGCCGCGCTCGTTCATGCCTGCCGCTATGGCGGCCTGCTCGACGAGTCGCTGGCCGCGCATCGTCAGGCTCAACGGCTCGATCCGACGCTGACGACGACCGTTCACCACACCTATTACATGCAAGGCGACTACGAGCAGGCGCTGGCCGCGTCCGGCCATGTCAGCGATCCATTCCAGGCGCGTGTGCTCTGGGCGCTGGGGCGGGAGCAGAACGCACTCGCCTCTGCGCGGCAGGAGGAAGAGCGCTTCGCGACCGCGCCGATGATGCGTGTATTCGCCTCGGCGCTGCGTGCGGCCCTCGAAGGCCGTCGTGAGGAAGGCGTTGCGGCCGTCGAACAACTCAAGACGTTCGGATTCACGGACGGCGAGGGTCTCTTCTATCTCGCTGGAACATGCGTCAAGCTTCAGCAGCCCGACTCCGCGTGCGAGCTGCTGAGTCGGGCCATCGACAACGGCTTCCTCTGCCACCGTGCGTTCGAAACCGACGTATGCCTCGCACCACTTCGAACGATGCCTGAGTGGCCGGCGCTTCTGCAGCAGTTGGATGCGAAGCGCCGACGCGTGACGAACGAGTTCGTCCGTGCTGGCGGCCGCGCACTGCTCGCCGTCGGTTAGCTGGTCCTTGGTACTTGGTGCATAGTTCCTGGTCCGTCGCTGGTCCTTGGTCCTTGGTCCCGTCGTCGTCTCCAGTCCCGGTCCCCCGGTTCCCGATTTCCGGTCCCCGGCAAGGAGGGGTCATGCGTCGTGCCGTCATCGCCGTCAGTTCGCTCATCGCAGCCGGTGTGCTCTCGGTAATCGCGCAGGAGCGCATCGCCGCCGGCCCACCGCCGAACGGGCCGACGTTCGACGTCGTGTCGATCAAGCGCGCCACGGATATTCGTACTCAGCGCAGCATCGGCGATCAGCCGGGCGGACGTTTCGTTCTCTCCGGGATGGCGATTGCGCCGGTGATTCGCACGGCGTATCCCGCTGACATCTCCGAGTTGATCAACGCGCCGGACTGGATCAGCAACGAGATGTACGACCTGACGGCGCAGGCCGGACGTGATGTGCCTCGAGATCAGATGGAACTGATGCTGCGAGCGATGCTCGCGGATCGCTTCAAGCTGACCGTGCACTATGAGATGCAGGAGCGGCCGGTCTACGCGCTCCTGATCGCGCGCGCTGACGGCCGGCTGGGCCCGGACATCCGGAAGTCCGACCTTGATTGCGAGGCGATTCAGGCGGCGTGGCGCTCGGGTTCGAAGGAGCCGGCGCCGTCGACGTCGAACGGCGCACCGGCGTGCGGCATGTCGATGCGCGGCACGCAAGGTATGGAGGTGTTGCTTGGAGCACGGCCGCTCTCGTTACTGGCGAGTTCGCTGGGGACCACCCCCGGCCGAGTCGTTGTCGACAAGACGGGCCTGAAGGGCAACTACGACATCAGGCTGAACTACATGCCGCAGCCACGAGCGGACGCGCCGCCGGACGCGCCGCCAAATATCTTCACGGCTCTTCAGGAACAACTCGGACTCAAGCTCGAGCCCGATCGTGCGCCGCTGAAGATCCTCGTGATCGATCACATCGAACGGCCCACAGACAACTAGGCCTCAGGTCGGACCTACTCACCGAAATTACAGCCGGTCGAGAGCGTCTGCTCGCGACACATATCGTTTTGTCCGTGGCGACGCAAATCCGCAGCGGACCATGACTTGCTCTCTCTGTGATCGCTATGACTCTCAGGATGAAACATCCAGGCTGGGGTCGGCGACTGCTTGCTGTGCTCTGTGCCTTCGCGCTCGGTTCAGGCGACGCCTTCGCGTTCATGGCAGTTGCCCGGACACCGGTATCCCAGGCGCCCGCGTCATCCGATGCGGCGTCATCCATTCCTGCGAACCAACTCGATTCGCTTGTCGCGCCGATCGCGTTGTATCCCGATCCGCTTCTCGCGCAGGTGTTGGCCGCATCGACGTACCCGCTGGAGCTGATCCAGCTCCAACAGTGGCTCGAGAAGAACTCCAGCCTGAAGGGCAAGGCGCTCGCCGATGCTGTGGCGAAGCAGCCGTGGGACCCAAGCATACAGGCGATGGCCGGGCTCCCGGACGTCGTGAAATGGCTGACCGACGACATCCAGTGGACGACTGATCTCGGCAACGCCTTTCTTGCCCAGCAGGCCGACGTGATGCACGCCGTGCAACGCATGCGGCAGAAGGCCGAGGACAAGGGCACGTTGAAAACCACCGAACAGCAGGTGGTGCAGACCAAGACTGAGAACAACACCGAGGTCATCGTCATCGAACAGGCGAACCCGGAGGTCATCTACGTGCCTTCGTACAACCCGACCGTGGTGTACGGAGCGCCGCTCTATCCGTACCCGTCGATCTACTACCCGCCGGTGGGCGCATACGCGGCGACGGCGGCGATCTCGTTCGGCGTCGGCGTTGCGATGGGTGCGTTCTGGGGCGGCGGCGGCTGGGGCTGGAACTGCGGATGGGGCGGCAACCAGATCAATATCAACAACTTCAACAACTTCAACCGCAACGCGAACGTCCGGGGCGGCAATACCTGGCAGCACAACGCGTCGCATCGGGGCGGCACACCGTACCGCGATCGCGCGACCGCGAATAAGTTTGGCGGCACCGCTCGGGGT
>DASROF010000117.1:0-4297 GCA_035647075.1 Vicinamibacterales bacterium
CAATTCGACCGCGAGCTGACGGACGGTCGGCAGCTGGTCGCCGGCGACGAGGCGGCCGGTGGCGATCGCGGCGCGCAGTGCCCGATCGAGTTGCGCGTAGATCGGCGTCCGGTCCCGCGGATCGACGGTGACGATAGCCACGAATTCATTGTACTAGTAGATTAGTACAATGTCAAGCGACGGCGCCAGACGCGGCGCGACGCGCTAAGATCCGCTGCAGATGCCCTCTGCACCAGGCTCGACGACCGGTCACCCGTCGTCGTCGCGCCCGCCGGCGTGGATGATCGTCCTCGGGCTGGCGTTCCTCGGCTACGGCGGCCTTCTGCTCTACACCGACCTCGTGCGCCCCGAGCCGCTCGGCCTGTTGCTGCAGGTCCAGCAATCCGGGGTCACCGTGCGCGCCGTGGCCGTTGACTCGCTCGCCGCGCATGCCGGGCTCGCCGCAGACGATCGCGTCGTCGCCGCCAACTCCCATCCGACCCGCAGCCGTCTGGATTGGATGTCCGTGGAGATGAATCTGCGAACGAACCAGCCGCTTCGCCTGGACGTCGAACGCGGAGCCGTGCGTCTCGCCTTCACGCTCGTACCCACGCGGGCGACATCGCGATACTGGCTGACTGGCGCCGGCGTGACGCTGGCGATCGCCCGCTTCGTTCAGCTGATCGCACTGATGCTGGCGTTGACGGTCGCGTTCAGGCGGCCCTTCAGTCCCGCCGCCCGTGTCGGCGCGTGGACGCTCGCGACGATCGGGGTGTATTCGATTACCTGGCAGTACCAGCTCGGCGCGATCTGGCGCGCGCTGCCGATGCCGCTCGGCCTCGCGTTGTGGATACCTTTCACCTGCAGCCTGGCCATTGCCGCCGTGGTGTTCACGTTCTTCGCGACCTTTCCGCGTCCACTGATTCGCTCACGTCTCGGGTGGCTGGCGGTGTGGATGCCGGCAGCGGTCGTGCTCGTGTTCCAGCTGCAGTGTGCCGTGCGCGTCGTGTATCAGCCGGACCGGATCGACCCCTTCCTGGACTGGACCAGCTTCAGCGCTGTCGTCGTGGCCGCCTATGTCATCGCGACCATGGCCGTCGTGGTGATCGGGTATCGCCGCCTGACGGACGTCACGGAGCGACGGCGTGTCAGGGTCCTGGTGGTCGGCTCGTCCATCGGCTTGCTCAGCCTGCTGCCGGTGGTGTCCCTGTACTGGGGCCGCTCGCCTTCGACATTCGGCGATTCGGTGTTCGCGTCGCCACTCGCGGCTGCTGGCGCGATCGTCGGACTGGCGCTGCCGATCTCCTTCGCGCACGCGATTCTTCGCCATCGGCTGTTCGACGTCCGATTGATGCTGCGACTCGGGCTGCAATATGCGCTGGCCCGTCGGGTGCTCGTCTCGGTGGTGCCGATCATGGCGATGGTCTTCCTCGCTGATCTCTGGATCAACCGCCAGGTGCCCGTTGCGGAGATCCTGCGGGCGCGCGGATGGATGTACGCCACATTCGCCGCAGTCGCCATCATCGCGCGATGGCAACGCAACGACTGGCTCGACGCGCTCGATCGCCGGTACTTCCGTGAACGGCTGAATGCGCAACGACTCCTGCGCGGAATCAGCGAGGAGATCCGCAACGCCACCGCACTGGACGAGATCGCCGCTCGCGTCGTCGCCCGGATCGAAGCGGCGCTGCACCCCGCGTTCGTCGCGCTTCTCGTTCGACGTAGCAGCGAAGCACTGTTTCAGGCCGTCGCCATCAGTCCCGACACGACTGGCCGCTTCTCGCTTCCGGCGACCAGCAAGTTGATTGACGTTGTTCGCATGATGAAGAAACCCGTCCAGTTCGAGGACCTGGAACGATCGTGGCTCTTCCGACATCTACCTGCGAGCGACGTTGAATGGCTGGCGCGGACAGGTGTAGAGGCGCTGGTACCGATCCAGCTTGATGAGCAGATGACCGAGGCGATCTTCGCTCTGGGACCAAAACGATCAGAGGAACCGTACACCGCGGAAGACGACGATCTGTTGATGGCGATTGCGGACAACGTGGCGTGGCTACTGCGTCGTACGGCGCCGCCGGCGGCGCGCGCCGTCCTGGAAGAGTGCCCGGCCTGCGGCCAATGCTTCGATGTCGAGACCGGCCGATGCGCACATGACGGCGCCGCGTTGACCGTCACGTCGCTGCCGCGGGTGATCGGTGGTCGCTATGTGCTCGAGCGGCGCGTCGGTCGTGGCGGCATGGGTGCCGTGTACGCGGCGCTCGATCGTTCGCTGAACAGACCTGTCGCCGTGAAGGTGTTGCGGGAAGATCTGTTCATCCCTGGTGGCGTTGATCGTTTTCGGTCGGAGGCCCGTCTGGCCGCCGCGCTTGCGCATCGCAACGTCGTGACGATTCACGATATAGGCGTCACGGAATCCGGCCGTGCGTTCTTCATCATGGAACTGCTCAATGGCACGACGCTCCGCGACGAACTGCGACAGACGGGACGCCTGCCTCCGGCTCGCGTCCTCCGGATCATGCGCGACGTAGGATCAGGAGTGGATGCGGCACACCGGCGGCAAATGGTTCACCGTGACCTCAAGCCCGAGAACGTCTTTCTGTGTCGCGACGACGGCGTGGAGGTGGCCAAGGTGCTCGATTTCGGTCTCGCCAAGGCGCTCGAAGCCAGCGGCGGCGTGCCGACGATGTTCAGCGCGCCGGGGATGATTGCGGGCACACCGCAGTACATGGCGCCGGAACATCTGTCGGGTGGCGAGCCGTCATCCGACTGGGACCTGTGGGCCATCGCCGTCATGGCGTTCGAGATGATCACTGGATCCCTGCCGACGACCGGCTCCGCCCGCTCGCTCGATGGACTACCGAGCGAGAGTCTGCGCGCCTTCTTTGCGCGCGCGCTGTCGCAGAATCCGATCGATCGACCGGCGACCGTCGATGAGTTTCTCGATGAACTGGCGCGCGAACTGAGCGCAATAGAGCATGCGCGCCTCTAACGAATGGTGATGCAGAACCGCGGCTTCGCGACAACTCGCTGGTCGCTGGTGCTGGCGGCTGGACGGGAGCCAACAACAGGCTCACGCGCGGCCTTCTCTGAGCTGTGCGAGCTGTACTGGCCACCGGTCTATGCCTTTGCGCGCCGGCAGGGTTACGAGGTTCATGAGGCCGAGGACCTGACGCAGGCGTTCTTTACCCGACTGCTGGAGAAGCATGTCGTGCAGGCCGCTGATCCGCAGCGCGGCCGGTTTCGCTCCTTTCTTCTGGCCTCATTCAAGAACTTCGTGGCCAACGAGCGCGATCGTGAGCATGCGCAAAAGCGGGGGAGCGGCCAGGTGATCGTCGGACTCGATTTCGAGTCCGCAGAAGCGCGCTACTCCGCCGAGCCGGTTGACACGCTGACGCCGGACGCGGTGTTTGAGCGGCAGTGGGCCGTCGGCGTTCTCAATCGGGTGCTGGCGACCCTTCGCGCCGAGTGCATCACGGCCGGGAAGGTCGAACTCTTCGACCAGGTCCGCGATCTGCTCGGCGGCGACCGCGGTCCCGGCGGATACGCCGCAATCGCCAGGTCGCTCGGCACCACGGAAGGTGCGGTGAAGGTGAACGTCCATCGCCTCCGGCGCAGATACGGCGACCTTCTGCGCGCGAACATCGAGGCCACGGTCTCCGACCCCTCTGAGGTTGACGACGAGATCGCATATCTGATGACCGTCGTCTCGCGCTGATTCGGTCCCTGTAACCTCTCTCCGCCCGCCCGTTAGTACCCCTCAGAAGCCGCCCTCAGGCGGACCACGGAACCGGATCAACCGTAGGGTCCGCCTTCAGGCGGACCACGAAAGAGAGGAGTGCCATGAGCACGCGAAAGAGGCGGTCTGGGCGAGTGTTGAGGATCGTCATTGCCGGGTTGCTGGCCAGCCTGATCGGGGCGCAGTCAGCACGTGCGGCGGGCCTTCTGGTGTCGGACGGGGGCTTCGGTGGAGTGCTGAGGATTGACGAGCACTCCGTGCGGGTGACAGTCAACAACGCCATCGCCACCACAGAGGTGACGCAGGTGTTCCGCAATACGGAAAACCGCCAGATTGAGGCGCTGTATACGTTTCCGGTGCCGCGCGGCGCAACCGTGTCGAACTTCAGCATGTGGATCAACGGCAAGGAAATGGTTGGCGAGGTCGTCGAGAAGAATCGCGCGCGCGAGATCTATAACAGCTACAAGCAGCAGAAACGCGATCCCGGTCTGCTCGAGCAGACGGACTTCAAGACCTTTGAGCTGCGCATCTTCCCGATCGCGCCCAACGCGCAGACGAAGATCCAGTTGACCTACTACCAGG
>DASROF010000118.1:0-13418 GCA_035647075.1 Vicinamibacterales bacterium
GCCTGGACGTGGGCGCTGCCGGCGGCGATCGCCGCGCTCGCCGTCTGGGCGATCGCCAGCTTCTTCGGGCATTCGCGCGTGCCCGAGTCCGGTCGAAACATGACCGAGCCCGGGGCAGCCGCTACCAGCGGTTTCGTGAAACGCGAATTGCCTGGCGGCGTCAGCCTCCGATTCCCCCCGAATGGAACCGAAGCTCGACTTCTGGATTTCATCAAGGGCAGCGGGTCGATCACGAAAGAGAACTGGTTTGAATTCGATCGACTGCACTTCGCAACCGATTCGGCCGTGCTGGAAAGCGGCTCACGGGAGCAGCTTTCCAACGTCGCGGCGATCCTGAAGGCGTACCCGGCGGCGTCGGTGAAGATCGGCGGGTATACCGATAACAGCGGCGATCCAGCCGCCAACCTGCGGCTGTCGCAAGAACGGGCGGAGGCGGTTCGCGACGAGCTGCACGGGATGGGCATCGACGCGAGCCGACTGACGGCGGAAGGCTACGGCGAACAGCATCCAATCGCGGACAACAACACGGCTGAGGGACGTATGCAGAATCGGCGCGTCGCCATCCATGTCACCGCACGGTGAGGCCGCAAGCTCGTCCCGGCCACTGGTGGCCGGTGACGGCCCACCGGGAACTACGGCCGCGTCGCATCGGGTTCCCGGACGCTCCGTTTCGCCACGCGTTGCGGCCACGAACACGTTATTCCGCGCGAGTTAGCACGATCTCCTCCCCTGACTTACGCATGGGTCTGTATGGGGTGCGAGACCATCGCACAGGGTTTGCTGCTCCACGGCCGGATAGCGAACGACTATTCGGGAGGAACAGATGATAAAGAAGTGGGCCATGTTGGCCGGGATCGTCCTGTTGATGTCACCGGCGGCGGCGCGTGCGGACTGGTTGTTTACGCCGCAGGTCGGCGGCACGTTCGGCAATGGAAATGGTGAAGTCACCTACGGGGCATCGATAGGCTGGGTAGGAGAAGGCAAGTTCGGTTTTGAATTCGAGTGGGCCCGCACGCCGGGCATTCTCAACGGCAACATCAACGACGCGATCGACAACAACCTGCTCGCCCGTGATTTCGATACCGACCTGCTCGACGACAGCGGGAGCAGTTTCATGTTCAACGGCATCGTCGGCGGTCCGCGTCACGGAGCGAACAACATCTTCCGGCCGTACTTCTCGGGCGGCATCGGCTGGATAAAGTCGAAGGTCGAGAGTGACACGCTGCTCTTCGACGAAGAAATCTCCAACAACAACTTCGGCTTCGACCTCGGCGGTGGTGTCATGACCTACTTCGGCCATGTCGGCCTCCGGGGAGATGTCCGCTACTACAAGTCGGTGGCGGATTCGCAGATCAATGACGTGCTCGATTTCGACGTCGCTGATTTCGATTTCTGGCGCGCGACCGGCGGGGTCACCTTCCACTGGTAAAGGGCATTCCCGGTCGAGTGCCGGATACGATGGCGAAAACATCCGACAGGCGTAGCGGGGGCGGCACTGCCGCTCCCGCGCTACGCCAGCCGTCACTCCTGGCGATTCCGTTCCTGAAGCTCGCCAGCAGCGGACCGATCGAGCTCCTCTCCGATGCGCAGCGTCAGCAGGTGCGGCAGCGGGCCACCGTGCGCGACTATCCGGCGCGCACGGTCGTGTACCGCGCCGGCTCACCTGCCGACTCGGTGTTCATCATCGGCGAGGGAGTCGTGAAGTCGTATCGGGATCTGGCGAGTGGCCGACGCCGCATCGCCGCGTTCCTGTTCGCCCGCGATCTGTTCGGCCTCGCGGAGGACGGCCTCTACGTCAATACCGTCCAGACCGTGACGACCGTGCGAGCGTACGAGCTCCGGGTCGATGCACTCGCCGATCTCTTCGCACACTACCCGGACATCGAGGCCCAGTTCCTGTGCAAGACGGTTCACGTGCTGCGTGAGGCGCAGCACCACAACATCATCATGGGACGTCGCGACGCCGTGGGCCGGTTCGCCATGCTGCTGCAGCTGCTGCGGAAACAGGATTCCGCACACATTCGCCGCGACATCGCGATGCCGATGAGCAAATCGGACATCGCCAACTACCTGGGGTTGTCGCTCGAGGCCGTGGTCCGGGCCAGCCGCCGGCTCGAACGCCAGGGCATCGTGGAGTTCGTTGATCGCCATCAGGTCCGCATCCTCGACCAGTCCCGATTCGAGGCGATCGCCCAGGCCGCGTGACGACGCGGGCGCGATGCGCTCTGCGTCGAGGGTGATCTGGCTCGATACGCCAATGCGCTCGTGTTCGAAAGGAGTGCGGCCAATGCGACACCGGCGAACATCGATCGGACTGTCTGTTGTGATGTTGACGTGTGCGGCGTGCGACAGCGACGTCGTCGGGCCGCAACGACTCGAACACACGCTCACATCCACGGGCGCATCCGCATTCGACAGAACCGAGGGGATCGTCATCAACGAATTCGCGTCGCGAGCGGCGCCCAACGAAGGGTGCAGCGAATTCATCGAGCTGCGGAACGACACGTCAGAACAGCGATCGCTTGGCGGCTGGCGGATCGCCGTCTCCGGTCCGGGCGGTCCCCCGGCGTTCTACGCCGTCATCCCGACAGGCCTGGTCCTGGAGCCAGGGTGCCATCTGCTGATTGCAACACCGCCAAGTGGCTTGCTGTGGGACGCTCCGTCCATGTGCAACCTGGCTGATACGGGCGGACTCGCGCTCATGCGGCCAGACGGGACCATCGTCGATCAGGTCGGGATGAGCGCGTCAGGGTTCCATGAAGGCACGCCGCTCGCGCCATTCAGCGCCACTGCCACTGGACGGAGTTATGCCCGGGTGCACGGCGACACGGATAACAACTCCATCGATTTCGTGTTCGGGCCGGCGACGCCGGAGAACCGTTTCGATGACTGTCGGACGCGATAGCACAGCGTCTCACCGGGAACGCTGGCTCTATCGATTCTCATCACCCGACCCGCCCATTCCCTGAAAGTCTGGAATGTTGGCGCGCCGTCGATCCTCCTCGTCGTCGAAGCTTCTGTTGATCGTGGAACACAGCAGCGCCAGCTCCTGATCAAGCGGCTGCCGGCGCGATTCCGGAAGCACCTCGGACAGGTGTTCGAGCATCGCGCGCAGCCGCCGACCCACCTGAATGCTGCCGGCGCCGAACTGGCGCACTTCGCTGACGGCCAGCATCACGAAGTCGGACCAGTCCGGTGTGTGGTACCTCAGCCGAAGCGTGCCCTCACGATCGGAGACCTGCCCTTTGTCGAGATCCCGCTGACCGACAACCAGCAACAGGTGCTCAATCTGATCCAGAGCCAGGACGGCAGTGGTCGGGTCGTTGATCGCCGGCGAGAGCGCCTTGCTTGCGATATCCACCAAGATGCGGAAGACGAAGCGCGGGTCCTGGTCGATGGTACGTTCTGGTCCGACCGCGACACACGCGCGCAATTGGTCCCCCGCGATGGGCCGGATGTCGCCGAACACCCTGAACAACGGATCCCCGGCGGCAATGAAATTCCCGACCTGGGGGACCATATCGACCACCGCGCCTCCGTCCGCTGCGAGGCGGACCAGTTCGGCAGCGCTGAACGCCATCACCACGCCGGGCTGCCCGGCATACTCCACAACCTGCGATGGAGTCGTCGGTCGGACGCCGCTTTTCGCCGGAGCGTTGGGGTTCGAACGATACGGCACTGGATAGACATCGGCGATCACGCGTTGGGCACGCTCCGCGACAAGCTGAATCAACGCGCCTGGCCGCAGCCCGGTCGACAAGTGATGGACGAACTGAAAGAACACCACCAGAGAAATCAGGTTGAACAGTACCGCTGTGCCGACGAGCAAATGGGGAACCCGATCCTCGACGCGTCCGAGCGCAGTAAGCGAAAAGGTATAGGTAAACGTCAACAGGGCAAGCGGGACTTTTACCCAGGGCGTTGCCAGGACCATGGCGATCACGCGCGGACTCGACTGCCCGCTCGCAAGTTGCACGACGATGAGCGTGGCCGAGAGAACGAACACGATGAACGACAGCATCGACCCGACCAGAACACCAAGCACGGCGCGGGCGCCGTCGGGGCTGAACCCGAACAGGACCCATCCAGTCTGATAGTCGAGCCAACGGACTCCAGGAGCAGCCACCACCGCTGCGAACAGCGACACGACTGCCCACAGCACCAATGAGGTGCGGCAGGTATGCCGCAATCGATAGCGCTGTCCCCAGGTCATTTTTTTGAGCGGAAGAGCATCGGTCTCGAGGATGCGCTTCAACCACATCACGGCCGGCGAGATCAGGCTATGCAGATTCGCCCGCTCGTCGGCAGCGCGGGGCCGCACGGCGTAACGATTCGCAGACAGATGCGTGGCGCAGATCCTGCTCCGATAGGACCTGTAAGCCAGCGGAGGAGCAGATGCAATCCACCATCGGACGAGTCATTCGAGACGCAAGGACGTGGGTCACGTTGCTTGCTCTAGCGGCGGCAGTCGGAGCGGCGAACCTGTCGGTCACCCATCCTGCTGAAGCGAACGCGACGGCGTTGACAGCGACGGGGACAATCGACGTCTCGGCAACGGCGTCAGCAAATGCCAAGAGCCAGCTCAAAGCGATGTCTGACTACATGGCCGCGCAAAAGGCCTTTTCATTCGACTACGACGCGAACCTCGAGGTCGTCACCAAAGAGAATCAGAAGCTGGGCCTGGCCAGTTCAGGCACGCTGGCGGTGAACCGCCCCGACAAGATCCGGGCAACGCGCATGGGCGGATTTGCCAACATCGAGGTCGTGTTTGACGGCAAGACGGTGTCGATGCTCGGCAAGAATGCCAACGTCTACGCACAAGCCGCAGCGCCGGGCACGATCGACCAGCTGGTCGACGTGTTACGCGACAAATATCACCGGCCGATACCGGGCGCGGATTTGCTGATGTCGAATATCTACGATCAGCTCATGCCCGAGGTCACCGATGCCAAGGACCTGGGAAGTGGCGTCATCGGCGGCGTCGAATGCGATCATCTGGCGTTCCGGACGAAGGACGTGGACTGGCAGATTTGGGTGGCTCAGGGAGATCGTCCGTATCCGTGCCGCTACGAAATCACCAGCACGCAGGTGAGCAGAGCGCCGGCGTACAGCCTCGACCTGAGGTCGTTCAAAACGGACGCGGTGGCGCCGGCAACGTTCGCCTTCCAGGCTCCGACAAGCGCCAGGAAGCTCAACCCCGGCGAGCTCAAGGACTTCGACGAGCTGCCGGCGATCTTTTCGCTCACGAAGACACAGCCAATCGGAGGGCAGTGACCATGGTTAAACGCATACGAGTATTCCTGCTGGCTGCCATCATCGGCTCGATTGGCCTGGAGTTGATGCCTCCGGCTGTGAGCGAGTACTTCGTCACGACTGTCCAGGCCATCGTGGGTCGCCCGCTGACACCGGTGAGCGTCGCAGGTGTTGCGCGCAGGACAGCCCGACGCTGTGCTGTGTATGTCTACCCCTGCTGAATCATCCTCGGAGCGGCCTGCCAGCCGTACTCGCGTGTGACCGCACGCCGTGAAGGCTGGCGCGCCGTGCCGCTCGTAACGGATCTGAAACCGTCAAGACAGCAGCGCCTGGACGAACAATCCCACCCCACTCGCCAACAACCCGGCATGGATCACCGTGAGAAAACGGTGTGTGTCGAACCGCGCATTGATCGCGCGACCTATCGGGATCGCCAGCAGGACGCCCGGCAGCGATAGCAGGTAGTAGCGGTTCACCGGCAACGTCCACAACCCGGCTGCCGCGTAGCCGACCATCCCAAGGATGCTCGCAGGCAGGAAGTACCCCTGGAGCGTGGCGCGAAAGCGTTCCGGCGGCCAGCGTCGCAACGATCCGTAGACGACGAGGGGCGGGCCGTTCATCCCATAGGCCCCGCCGAGCACACCAGCGCTTGCGCCAAACAGCCAGGCGAACCGATCGTCGCGCAGTTGGTACGCGTCCCGTTGCCACAACGACAACAGCGCGAATCCTGCGACGATCAGACCGAGCGAACCTTTGACGATCGGTCCGGGAACGGTGCGCAGCACGAGCAGTCCGAGCGGGATGCCGGGCAGCGTAAACCCGACGAGCCACATGGCGCTGCGAACATTGACGTGCCGCCAATCCTGCGCCAGTACCACCGCGGCCACAGTAATCGACACGAGCACTGCCACGGGCGCCGCGATCTCGACTGGCAGTACGAACGCGATCAACGGCACCGCGACCAGGGCTTCGCCAAATCCCAGCGCAGAGCGGATGAGCGTCGCACAGAAGAACACAGCCACGACGAATACGGTCAACCCGATCTCCTCTCCGGATTGACCTCATTTTAGGAGTAGGATTCACGCCGAGGAGTGCGGGCATGAAAATACGGATGAATCGATTGATGCGCGGGCTGGTCGTCGCCGGTGTGATGCTGACGGCGGGACTGGCGCTCGCGCAAGAACGTCAGGGAGCCCCGGGGGGCGGCGCACCCGGCGGAGCCGGCCGCGGCGGGCGCGGTCCAGCGACGCCGCCGCTGATCATGACGTCGAGCGCGTGGGAAGACGGCGGCGTGATCCCGGATAAGTACACGCAAGCGGCAGGACCAACGTCACCTTCCCCGGAACTGAAGTTTTCGCAAGTGCCGATGGGGACGCAGAGTCTGGTCCTGCTGATGCACGATCCAGAGCCGGTCCTGAACAAGGGATCGAAGATGGACATCACGCATTGGCTCGTGTGGAACATTCCCGCGACATCGACAGGTCTGCCCGAGGGCATGGCACAGGGCGAGTTACCGGACGGGACGCGGCAGATCAGCCTCCGATCCACCGGTTACATGGGACCGGGCGCCGGCCCCGGGCCGTACCATCACTACACCTTCGAGCTGTACGCGCTCGACACCAAGCTCGACATCCCGATGCCGCAGCCGGCGCAGGCCGCCGATACGCGCACGGCGATTGTCAATGCAATGGACGGCCACGTGCTCGGCAAAGCCGTGCTGGTCGCTCGCTTCCATCGGTAGTCCGCAGGGCAAGGCAAAGGGCACGGGATTCGTGCCCTTTGTTTTTAGAGGAGTAGACTCCGATCAACGGACACTCCAATGCCTCATCCAGCGCGTTTCCTGCACGTCACCGCTGCTCTCCTCGTCGCCCTGACCGTGACCGTCGCAGACGGCACGGCTCAACCCCAGGTCCGGCGCACGGGCGGTCCGGGCACGCAGAATCGGCCGGTCGTGGCCGAATTCGACGCCGACAAGGATGGACGCCTCAACGCTGCGGAGCGCGAGGCCGCGCGGCAGTCGCTGGGAGCGACGGTGGCCGGCCGCGCTGGCGGTCGCTTCGGTGGCAACCGGACGCCGCCCAGTCCCGGCATCCAGCTCACGTCGAGCGACGTGCAGCACTTCCCCGACGCACCGATCTACGATCCGGCCACACTCAGAACCTTCTTCATCGAGTTCGAGAATGCGGATTGGGAGGCCGAGATGGTGGCCTTCAACAATACCGACGTGGACGTGCCGGCGACGGTCACCGTAGATGGCCGCGTCTACCGCGACGTGGGCGTCCACTTCCGCGGCAACTCATCGTTCGGCGTCGGCAATGGCTACAAGCGGTCGCTGAACCTGGCGTTCGACTTCGTCCACGACGATCAGGCGATCGGCGGATACCGGACGCTCAACTTCCTGAACGCCAACACCGATCCCACGCTGATGCGCACGGTGTTGTCGATGCACATCGCGCGGCAGTACATCGCAGCGCCGAAGGCCAACTTCGTCCGCGTGGTGATCAACGGCGAGAACTGGGGGGTGTACGCGAACGCGCAGCAGTTCAACAAGGAATTCATCACCGACAACTTCGGCACCAAGAAGGGGACGCGCTGGAAGATTCCGCAGGGCGGCGGCACGGGCGGCGGCTTCTCCTATCAGGGGGATGACGCCAGCCGCTACAACCGGACGTTCCAGATCAAGTCGAAGGACGAGCCCGAGGCCTGGTCGGCACTGATCGATCTGGCAAAGACGCTCGACGTGACGCCGACGGACTCGCTCGAGGCGGCCCTGGCGTCACGGCTCGACATCGACGCGTACCTGCGTTTTCTTGCCCTCGACAACGTCATGGTCAGCGGCGACGCCTTCTTCCAGCGCGTGTCGGACTACGCGCTCTATCGCGGGCCGGACGGGCGGTTCCACTTCATCTTCCACGACGCCAACGAGATGCTCAGCACCGGTCGCGTGCAGGTGAGTCCGCTGGTCGGGCTGAACGATACGACCAAGCCGATCATCGCGAAAGTGCTGGCCGTGCCGGCGCTGCGCGCGAAGTATCTCGGCTACGTCAAAGAGATTGCCGAGAAGTCGCTCGACTGGAACACCATCGGCCCGATCGTCAAGCAGTACCACGACCTGATTGCGGATGATGTCGCGCGTGATACGCGCAAGCTCTTTTCCACCGAAGACTTTGTCCGAACGACGGCGGACGATCCGGAGTCCGGAAGCTTGCGCGGCTTCTTCGAAGGTCGCCGCGCGTTCCTGCTCCGTTGGATGGCCGAGAACACCGCGGCTCCAGCGCCCCGTTAGACGAGTCGCGATGGTCTCCTACCCTACATCGGGTTTCCGTCACGTGGCCGAGCGCCGACGCCTGCCACGTAGATCACCGACTCGTTGACGCCGTCGATTCCGAGATCCTGCTCGATCTTTGAGTCGGCAAGCGACATGGTGCAGAACGGGGCAAGCCCGAGCGACGTGGCGGTCAGGCAAAACGTCTGGCACAAATGGCCCGCCTCGATCAGCACCATCCGGTAGGCTCGCGACATCTCGTACTTCCATTGGACCCGCGGAAACACCGCCGTCATGATCATCAGCGCGGCAGCGGATTCAAACCACCACTGCGCAGGCAGGTATCTGGCGATCTGGCGACGGTCGGCGCCCGGTCGCAGCAGTTCAAGGAAATGGTGGCCGGCTTCGTAGTGGTAGATCCCCGGCCGCAGGTCGCGGACCCGTCGTGCCAGCACATACACCTCGATCGCGTGTCTGGCCCCGCCGGACGGGGAGGTTTTCTTCGCCAACGGCGACTGGGGGGCCGGCATCGTGAACCACCCCTGAACACCCCAGGTCAGCCCAAGCAGCGTGCTCAGATCGGCGGTACTCAGTTCGCGCTGTGAAAACCGCCGCCAGGTTCTTCGAGAAAGCAGGACCTGTGAAAAATCATCTTCGTGGTCGATGGACGGGAGCTGGACGCGCTCCTTCCGCCGGTATCGTTTCACCGCTGGCGGCGCAGGGGAATGTCGTGCCTTGGCGTTCAACCGGCGATCGATGACCGGGTCGTTCGTGAAGCGCGCGTCCTTGGTTGAAAAATGGAAGAAGCCTGCCGCGGGGTGCCACGGCATCCAGGATGACATCTCGGCCGTACGTGGCGGCTCACCCTGGTCGGAACGGATCAGGAGCGTGTGACGTTCAAGGCTTCCGACCGCCACGCGAAGGGACGCCGGCGTGTAGTCGGATAAACGTCGGGCGAGTTCATCCGTGGAGCGCCAGGTATCGAAGAAATCGAGGATCGTCGCGGTCAGAGGTGCAGCAGTGATCCGTTCGCCGCTCGCGTAGTTCTCGAAGATCAGCTGCGAACCATCCCAGTAGCTGACGACAAACGGCGCGCGGCGAAACAGCAGCGGCCGATCGTTCACGACTGCGTCAGCGGCCTCTGCGACTGACCTGTGTCAGCGCTTCTTCTTCTTCGGCACGCACGACGTACCGGCGAGCGGCGATGGTCCAGGTCGTGGCCCTTTCTTCTTGGCTCCGACCGCTGCCCTCTTGCTCGCCTTTTTCTTTGCCATCGTAAGCTCCGTTTGTTCTTCTTGTGCGCAGAAGAAGCGGAAGTCTAATGAACGGTCGAGCTGGAGTCAATACAAAGCGCAGGATTATCGGGAGAGGTTCAATGCTCGCAAGAGGTCCGCGAACCGAGGGTCGTTGCGGAGAGGATCCAACTCAGGCAACGTCCTTGCCCAGAGCAATGCGGGCCAATGTTCCCGTTCAGCCTGCGCAAGAAAGGTAAACGCTCGATCCCTGTCTGACAGGGCCGCATAGACGAAGCCGATCGGTCCCGCAGTTGTGCCTGCCGGGCGTCCCGGAGCTGCCAGGTCCCGAATAATCCTTGCTGCCTCGGCTTTATCGCCTTTTTTCGCTGCCACCCGACCCAACTCCTGCAGGTAGAAGGCATCTCGCGGCGCGAGCTCCATGGCTCGCCGGATTGCATTCTCTGCCTCGGGAAGAAGCCCCTTCTGCTCGTACGCCGCCGCGCGGTAATAGAACGCGGCGGCATTGATCGGCTCAGCCTGGATAGCCTCGTTGGCTTGCGCAATCACCTCGTCGTATCGACGGGCGGAGTACAAGACAGCCGCGCGAATCACGCGGACGGGATTCGACAGCGGATCAAGCGTCTTCGCCGTCTCGATCTCGCGGAGCGAATCATCGACACGATTGACGGCGAGGAGGTAGTCCGCGTACCACTGGTGCGCCGTGGCATATCCCGGATTGAGCTGGATCGCGCGCTGGAACGAATTCTCGGCTCCCGCGGAGTCGCGATCGGAGAACCATCTTGCGTACCCTAGAGACGCGTAGGCCTCTGCGAGAGTGGAGTCGATACCCAGCGCCTTCGTGGCCGTGGCCTTCGCCAGGGGATACATGACGAGCGGCGAGCTCTGAGTGTCGCTGACTTTCAGAGACGACGGGAGCATGTTGTAGACGTCTGCCTGACCGGCGTACGCCTTCGCAAACGTCGGGTCGATGGTGGCGGCCTGCTGAAAGTACACGAGCGCCTGCTGCAGCGAATCGTTCGTGCGCTTGTTCCACTCGTACCGACCGCGCAGGTACGCCTCTGCGGCGGCCGGGTTGACGGCCTGCACGGCGCCGAAGCTCGCCTTCTCCTGCGGCGTGAGCTGCACCTGGATCCCAATCGCCATCGCCTGAGCCACATCGCTCTGAAGCGTGAGTACGTCCTTGAGATCTCGCTCGTAGGTTTGTACCCACAGATGCCGGTCGCTGCTGGCATCAACGAGATCTGCCGTAATACGAACGCGGTCTCCGACCCGCATCACCGATCCTTCGAGCACCGCGTCCACCTTGAGCTCGCGCGCGATGTCGGTCAGCGGCTTTTTCGCACCCTTGTAGACCATGGCCGACGTCCGGGAAATCACGCGCAGCGCATGAATCTGCGCCAGGTCGCTGATCAGCACCTCGGTCAGTCCGTCGGCGAAGTACTCCTGTGACGGGTCGCCCGACAGATTCTCGAGGGGAAGCACGACGATCGATCGAACGGTCGCCGCAGCAAGTGCGGCGTCTGGGCGATTCGTCACGGCTCGCCATCCCAGAGCGCCCAGAACCAACAGCGCAGCGATGCTCGCGGCAATCAGAGTCTTGGTGCGCGTCGAGACACGTGACCGGCGCCCGGATGTCGGGGCTGAGGTATCGTCGAGCGCACGCACCAAATCGGCCTCGAACGCACCCGCGGTCGGATAGCGGAGTTCCGGATCCACGGCGGTGGCACGCTCGACGACCTGTATGAACCTCGTCGGCAGGTCAGCGCGCGCATCGCGCAGACGGACCACTGCTCCCTTCGCGTGCGCGTCCTTCAGCTCCGAGATGGTCGCTGCGCGAACGGGGTACGACCCGGTCACGAGGTAATACAGCAGCACGCCCAGGCCATACAGGTCCGTGCGTACGCTGGCCTGGCGTCCCTGAAAGATCTCGGGCGCCAGATACAGCGGTGTGCCGGCGAAGTCGTTCGGGCCCGAACGCGTCGCCTCCCGTTCGCTCCCCATACCGAGATCCATCAAGACGATGCGGCCGCCATCCTCGCGCATGACGTTCGCGGCCTTGACGTCGCGATGGATCAATCCGGCGCCGTGGACAGCCGCTAAAGCCTGACAGATGTCGATGCCGATCACTGACGCTTCGCGGGCACTGAGTGGACCCTGTTTCACCACGAGCCGGTAGAGGTTCGCTCCACGGATCAACTGCATCCACAATCCGAATCGCCCATCCTGAACCGCGACACCATGTACGGCAATGACGTGTCGATGGTTGACGCGGGCCAGCAGCCGCCCTTCGCGGACAAGCCGCGACGACCACGGGTCGCCCGACCAGTCGTCAACGCGAAGAAGCTTCAGCGCCACCTCGCATTCGAGCTGCGGATCCCATGCGCGATAGACCTCGCTCGAGGCACCACCGCCGAGGCGCTCGATCAGCTCGAGGTGTCCCCACTTTCCAATGACGGTCGCCGGCTTTGAGCGCGCCGTGAGTGCCGGAGTCGTACCTGAGGACGCCGTCGGCTGCGTCCTGTGCAACGTCGCCAGATCCGAAAGGATCCGCAGCTGCTTGAGCAGTCGGAGGGGCTGTCCGTCGACCTGTGCCTCTACCGTCTGCCAGTCGACGGGCAGCCCGTCGGCAATCGAATCGGCAACCGACTGTAAGAGCGCGTTGGATTCAGGCGTTGCCATGGTCCATCTCTTCCGCCAGCCGGAGCAGCGCGCGGCTCACGGCCATTCGCGCCGCGTCGGGTGAAGCCTTCCCGAGTGCCTGTGCGACGTCCTCATACGTGCCGTCCAGCTCGATACGCGCCACGATCGCTTCACGCTCCTCCGGACGCAGGCGCGCCAGCGCGGTTTCGTATCGTTCGACTGCCTCCCGCCCGATCGTTATCTCCAATGGAGAAGCACCGCGATCGCGCTGGTTCTCATCAAGTTCGTCGATGCCCGGCGCACGATGACTTCGCCGCAGTTCGTCCCGGATCCGGTTCATGACCGCCTGCCGCAGATAGGCGAGAAGCGCGCCCTCGCGCCGCGATTCAAACGTGTCGATCCGTTTAACAACACGGATCACCGTTTCCTGGACGATGTCATCGGTGTCCAGGAGGTCGCGCGACCATCGTGGGAGGCGGCCGCTCGACCAACGCCGGAGGGCCGGCAGATAGCGGGTGAACAGGCGCTCGAGCGCGGCGGAATCGCCGGCCTTGGCGCGCCGGAGCAGCTCAAACGTCGAGTCGACACTCCCGCCGGGAGGAGGTTCGTTCATTACTGGTGCGGCGCCCAAGGATACGAGCGCGAGTAGCCGGGCCGTATCATACGGGCTAGCTGAGCGCGGGTGAAGGCCAAGACGCACCATAACCTAAGGAACGACCGGATTGACCGGACCGAACACGGGCGTCCTGCCCGGCCCTTGGCACCCGGATCATCGCCATTGAATTGACCGTGGCACCTGGAGCTGACGTTCTGCTCGAGCCAGATTATTGCGGGCTTCTGTGTAGTTGGAGTCGATGGCAATCGCCTGCTTGAAGTGCGCAATCGCCTCGTCGAGGCGTCCCTGTATGGCGCGGGCGGCACCGAGGATGTTGTGTGACGGTGCGTCGTTGGGCTCGCGCGCGAGCGCAGCCTCCGCCTCCACGGCCGCCTCGTCGACGTGCCCG
>DASROF010000119.1:0-19733 GCA_035647075.1 Vicinamibacterales bacterium
GATCAAGGCGGCGCTGAAGGTGATTCCGCCGGAGCGGCTGGTGGTGTCGTCGGACTGCGGGATGGGGCGCGAGGGGATGAGCCGCCGGCACGCGTTCTACAAGATGGTGGCGCTGGTGCAGGGCACGAACCTGGTGAAGAAAGAGCTCGGCCTGGCGCTCACCGAATCCCTCGGCGCCGACCCGAAGTTCTCGCTGCTCAGGCTCAAGAAGTAGTGTCCGGCTTCAGCCGGACCTGGCGACGTTCGCCGTAAGGGTCTTGATGATGAAGGTCGGTTTTATAGGGCTTGGTCGCATGGGTTCCGGCATGGCCCGGCGCATTCTGTCGGGCGGTCATGAGCTTGTCGTCTACGACGTGGCGAAGCCCGCTGTCGACGCGCTCGTCGCCGACGGCGCGCGCGGCGCCGCATCGTTGCGCGAACTGTGCGACGGACGCGATGTGGTCGTCACGATGCTCGTCGAGGATGCGGCCGTCGTCAGTATCGCCACGCAGCCGGGCGGCCTCTGTGAATTCATGCCGAAGGGCGCGATTCATATGGCGATGGGCACCTATGGCGTCGGCGCGATTCGGACCCTGGAGGCGGCCCACGCGCAGGCGGGCCAGACGCTCGTCGCAGCGCCGGTGCTCGGGCGCCCTGACCTCGCGGCTACCGGTCAGCTGGGCGTCGTTCCGGGCGGGCCTGAGGATGCCGTTGCGCGCTGTGCGCCGCTGCTGAACCTGATCGGCCGCAGAATCTTTCCCGCCGGCCCTCGTCCGGAGTGCGCGACCGCGATCAAGCTGGCGAACAACGCCGTGCTCGGTTGTGCGATGGTCGCGATGGCGGAGGGCTTTGCGCTGGTCCGCAAGTACGGCGTGCTGCCACAGGTCTTTCAGGATGTGATGGTGGAGGGTCTGTTCGCGTCGACGGCATACAAGGTCTACGGCCAGAAGATGGTGGACGAAAGCTACGACCAGGTCGGCTCGCCGATCACCGTCGGGCTGAAAGATGCGCTGCTGATTGCGGCTGCGGCGGACCTTGCCCGCGTGCCGATGCCGAGCCATGACGTGTACCACCAGCGGTTGCTCGGTGCGGTCGCACATGGCGATGCCGACCGCGATCAGGCTGTGCTCGGGCGCGAGCAGGCGCGGGCCAGCGGAATCGAATAGGCCCACGGGGGCAAGGCTGATGCCTGTCCGAACCGCAGTCGTCATCGTTCTCGCTCTGAGCACCTTCGGCTCGCTGCTGTCGCGATCCGTGCTTGATGCTCAGACGCCTGCGACCGCCGTGACACGGTGGATCGCGCCGCGCACGCCCTGGGGCGATCCAGATCTGCAGGGTGTGTACGCGAACGACAACGAATACGCCACGCCGCTCGAGCGTCCGCGGGAATTTGACGGCAAGACGCTTGCGGATGTGACGGCGGACGAAATGACCCGCCTCCGGGCGTCGGCACTGCATCAGATGGTCGGCGCGCTGCCCGGTGGGCGTGTCCGCGGCCCCGACGAA
Organism: Vicinamibacterales bacterium; assembly: GCA_035647075.1. Classification (GTDB taxonomy): domain Bacteria; phylum Acidobacteriota; class Vicinamibacteria; order Vicinamibacterales; family UBA2999; genus Gp6-AA40. The sequence continues at coordinate 1,486 of DASROF010000119.1, forward strand.
TGGTGGATTCAGAATCTCGACCTGTCGAAACGCAGTCAGCCGTGGCTGATCATCGATCCGCCAGACGGCCACATTCCGCCGCTGACTGCTGAAGCGCAGAAACGGCCGCCGTTTGCCCGGGGCAGCTTCGTCGGCGGACCCTTCAACAGCCCGGCGGACTTCAGTCTCCTTGATCGCTGTATCACTCGCAGCGTTCCTGGCTCGATGATTCCCGTGATGTATAGCAACGTCTACGACATCGTCCAGGCCCCTGGCGTCGTTGTGATCACCTACGAGATCGTTCACGAGGCGAGAGTGATTCCGCTCGATGGCCGAGCGCGACTCGGTCCGGCGATCCGTGAGTACATGGGCGACGCCAGAGGTCACTGGGAAAAGGACACGCTGGTTGTCGACGCGACGAACTTCACCGCGGCGGCAACGTATCGTGGCGCGAATCCCGCCAGGCTTCGCGTCGTCGAGCACTTCACGCCCGTCGCACCGGATACGATCGCCTGGACCGCGACCCTCGACGATCCGACGACGTGGACGCGGCCGTGGACGATCGGAATGCCGTTGCACCGGGAGCGTTCGCCATCGTTGCCGTTCGAGTGCCACGAAGGTAATTACGGCCTGCGGAATATTCTCAGCGCGGCGCGAGCCGAGGAACGCACGAAGAACTAAGGCCCAAGGCTCAAGGCCGATGGCCCAAGGCCCAAGGGCTGGTCTAGGAATGAGGACGAAGTAATGAGGCTGACGACATTCGTGCGGCGTGGTGTGCTTGCTCTTCTCATTCTGCAGATTGTTTTTGCATCGGATCGTCTGACGGCGCAGTGGCTGAGCCATCCGACCGCTGGTGTGCCACGGAAGGCCGACGGCAAGGTGGACATGGTCGCGCCGCCGCCGCGGCTTGCGAACGGCAAGCCGGATCTGTCCGGACTCTGGATGACGGCGGAGCCCAATCGCGGCAACGGTCGTGGGACACAGCCCCCGGCGAACGTCCCCGACGAGCCTGGCGATCAGAAGAACATCACCGCCTCGCGGCAGATGAAGGACATCGGCGTCGATCTCCCCGGAGGGCTGCCGTATCAGCCGTGGCTCGTGCCCATCGTCAAAGAGCGGACGGCCAACGAGGCGCTGGACGATCCGCACATCAGATGCCTGCCTGACAATTTCCTGCGCGCCTATGGACTGCCGCATCTGCTGAAATTCGTTCACTCGCCGCAGCTGCTGGTTGTGCTGAATGAGATGAACGCCGGATACCGCCAGGTGTTCACGGACGGCCGGCCCTTGCCGAAAGATCCGAACCCGGCGTGGCAGGGATATTCGTCGGCGACGTGGTCCGGGGACACGCTCGTCATCGACACGGTCGGGTTCCGCGACGACACCTGGATCGACTGGAACGGAAGTGTGCTGACGGAATCAGCCAGAGTGCGCGAGGAGATCCGGCGCCCGGACTTCGGCCACCTCGAAATCAAAGTCACCGTCGACGATCCCAAGGCCTACACGAGGCCATGGACCGTCACGCTCAAGCAGCGCATCGTCGTCGACGCGGAGCTGATCGACGAGATCTGCCTCGAGAACGAGAAGTTCGTCGAGTTCGTCGACCGCATCAAGCGCTGATCTTCGCCTCGTATAGGATCGTGAAGGATACTCACAAGACAAAACACTTATGGCTAATCTTGGATTTGTCGGGCTCGGGGCAATGGGCAGTCGGATCACCAAACGATTGCTGTCGAAGGGCCACTCGGTGACCGGCTACGATCTCTTTCCTGCGAAGCAGCCCGAGCTTGTCGCGATGGGGGGGAAGTGGGCGTCCTCACCTCGCGCCGTGTGTGAAGCCGCCGACACGACGTTCGTCATGGTGACGAACACCGCAGCGCTCGAAGGCGCGTCCCAGGGACCGGATGGGCTGCTGGCCGGCCTCGGCGCCGGAAAGCTGCTCATCGACATGAGCACGGTCGGCCCGGCGACCAGCCGCGCGCTGGCAGCGAAGGTGCGGGCAAAGGGCGCCGACATGCTCGACGCGCCGGTCTCTGGCAGCATCTCGATGGTGGAACAAGGCAAGCTGTCGATCATGGTCGGCGGGCATCGCGCGACGTTCGACAGCGCCAAGCCGCTGCTCGAGGACTTCAACCAGAAAGTCACCTACATCGGCGAGAACGGCCTCGCATTGTCCATGAAGCTCGCGACCAACATCAGTATCGCCGTCCAGATGCTCGCGTTGGCCGAGAGCGTCGTTCTGGCTGAGAAGGCCGGCGTGGCTCGCGAAACGGCGATCGAGGTGCTGACCAATAGCGCGATCGCGTCGCCGCTGGTGCAATACAAGGGACCGTGCGTCCTGAAGATGCCCGAGCAACCGATGTTCAGCGCGAACATGATGCAAAAGGATGTGACGCTCGCGCTCGAACTGGCCCGCGAAGTGCAGGTGACGTTGCCCACTGGGGCCGTGGTCAACGAGTTTCTGTCGTCCGCACGCGCGCAGGGCCTCGGCGAACAGGATTTCGCCATCCTGTACAAGGTGCTGGCTCACATGTCAGGGATCGCCTGATAGGGCTTAGAGCGTTGGCGGGACATACGTCAGCGTGTAGTTAAGGATCCAGACCAGGAACAACACGAGCGGCACGTGGACTGCGAACTGGAGCATCACGAGATTTGTCTGGAGAACGAGAAGTTCGTCGAGTTCGGTGACCGCCAAAGGCGGTGAATCAGTTCACGCTGCCGGGCAGATCTGATCTCCGGGGGTACGGCGGATGAACAACCTGCATCATCTACGGTGGCTTCTGGCACTCACCGCGCTGATGGACCTGCAGGTGAGCGCTCAGACGCAATCAGCAAAGGCGTTCGAGGTCGCATCCGTACGACCTTCCCCACCTGTAGGCCAAGGATTTTCTCAGTCGGCGAGAGTGGTCGGCACTCACGTTGAGCTACTGGGAGTCCCTCCACGGACGATGATTAGCCGCGCGTTCCAACTGCCACCAGGGCAGGGGGACCGGGTGGCAGGGACGCCGGACTGGGCCACGCGAGAGCGGTTCGACATCCGAGCCGTCATGCCTGAGGGCGCGACCGAACAGGACGTGCCGGAAATGCTGAAGACGCTCCTCGCCGAACGCTTCGGGCTGAGGGCACATATTGAGCAGCGGCCCTACCCGGTATTCGAGCTCATCGTCGGTCCCGCCGGTCCGAAGTTCTCTGAAGTCGAGGCCGTCGACGAACGCCAGAAGGACTTCAACAGCGATCCCGGTAAGACGGCGAGCGACACGATCACGTCCAGCGGTGACTTCCGGACGATTACCCGCTTCGAACCGGACGGTTTGCGCTTCATCACAGTGACCGGGAAGACGCGGTACTCGTACAAGCTGGTGGAAGGCGACGCCAGACAGCTTGATGCCGAGCGAATTACGATGCAGGAGTTCATCGGCCTGCTGAGTGTTGAACGGCCGGTCCTGGACAAGACCGGCCTGGTGGGTATCTACCGGTTCAAAACGCTCCTGCCACCTATCCCCATTTCGGCCAGGATGCAGGCGACCCTCGGGGACCGGGTCAGTGTCAATCCATCCATCTCACTTTCTCGCGCCGTCGAACCACTGGGACTGAGACTGGAGCGGAAGAACACTCCGGTCGATTTCATCGTGATCGACCGGCTCCAGCGGCCGACGTCCAATTAAACACCTCCATGCCGCACATCGAATCGGAGAGCCTCCCACTCTCTCCGCCACATCAAGTCCGGCGTTCACCGCCACGACGAACGGGATCGTCGGTGACACGAAACTCGCTTGCGTTGAGCAAGACCCACCCATAGAGTGGTGACGCATGGCGGCCGTCGATCGCAAGCTGCTGACCCGTGAAATTCTTCTCGGCTTCTGGAAAGTGCATATCCTCCATCACGCCGCCGAACATCCGGTTGTCGGGCAGTGGATGATTGCGGAGTTGCGTCGTCACGGCTACGACCTCAGCCCAGGGACGTTGTACCCGCTTCTGAAACGTATGGAACGCAACGGCTGGCTGCGGTGCGAGATCGAACCGGATGCCGGTCCGCGCGGGCGTCGCTATTACCACCTGACCGCTCGCGGTGCCGCGGTGCTGAACGTGCTGCGCAAGAGCGTTTCGGAGCTTCGGCTCGAGGTGCTGGAACGAAAGTCTCCGCGTCATTCTCCCGCCGTCCGTTCTCGCCGTTGAGATCGGCCATGCTCGTCGGTCGTTCAGGTATTATTACGACCGTCGACTAGCTAGACGGTTGTCGTCTAGCAACCTGCATCCTTACTCGAGGCGACGCTCGTCGCCGCAGACATGCACCGATGCTTCGACCCATACTGCTCGCTGTTGTTCTCTTCGGTCTGTGCCGCCCGGATCCCGCCGCCGCCCAGGACTCCGCCGCGCCGATGTTTCTCACGCTCGACCAGGCGCTGCAGTACGCGGCCGACCACTACCCGACGGTCCGCGCCGCGCTGGAGCAGGTGAACGCATCGGCGGCTGGCGTCAACCTGGCGAAGACGGCATATCTGCCGCGGCTCGATTCGATCTGGCAGTCCCATCTCGCGACGACCAACAACGTCTTCGGTCAGGTGCTGCCGCAATCGGTGATTCCCGCACTGTCCGGCCCGGTGCTGCCGACGGCGTCAGGGAAGGGAGTGTGGGGCAGCGCCACTGGTGCTCTGGCATCGTGGGAGCCGTTCGACTTCGGACTCCGCGACGCGGCGGTGGCCGGCGCGGAAGCTGCCGTCACGCGGGCGCGGGCCGGCGTCGTGCTGACGCGACTCGAGGTGCAGGCGGCAGTGGGCGCAGCATTTCTGGACCTCGCGGCAGCGCAGGAAGCGATGAAGGTGGCGCAGGCGGACGTCGATCGACGAAATGTCCTCATCCGATCCGTGCAGACACTTGTCGACAACCAGTTGCGACCGGGAGCGGACGCCTCGCGCGCGGCCGCGGAAGGTGCGGCGGCGCAGACCCGGGTCCTCCTCGCGCAGCGGGCCGAGTTGGTGGCGCAGGCCACGCTCAGGCATCTTCTGGGCGGGACCGCAGGTCCTCTGACGACTGATGCACGGGTCGTAATCGGGCGGCTGCCGCCGGCGGACGTGCAAACCACAGCTGCGGAGATGCATCCACTTGCGCTCTTGCGGCACGCTGCGGTCACGGCCGCAGAAGCGCAGCAACAGGTCCTCGCCCGCACCGACTACCCCCACGTCTTCGTCCAGTCGAGCGTCTCTGCGCGCGGCAGCGGCGCCAGCGCCGATGGAACGATGAGCACGAATCCCAATGGTCTCGGGCTCGAACGCGTGAACTGGGCAGCGGGCATCCAGATTGTGTTTCCGAACCTGTTCGACTTCGCGAACCTGCGGGCGCGGAAGGCCGCGGCGGCCGCGACGACCCGCGCCGAATCGGCGCTCTACGACGAGGCACTTCTGTCTGTTAGCGCGCAGCAGCAGGCGGCGCTCGCCACTGTCCAGACCGCGCGCGCGATTGCGGCGAACACACCCGTGCAGCTGGGGGCCGCGCGTCAAAGCGAAGCGCAAACGCGCGCTCGCTATGACGCCGGATTGGCCACGTTGAACGAGCTGGCCGAGGCGCAGAGCCTGCTTACGCAGGCGGAGGTGCAGGATCAGATGGCCCGCGTCGAGGTGTGGCGCGCACTCTTGTCGCAAGCGGTGGCCAACGACTCGCTCCCTTCATTCCTGACGCTGCTAAGACCATAAGCGGAGGACCCGTCATGTGGTTGATTCGCGCCGCGCTTCGCCGCCCGTTCACGCTGCTGGTCAGCGTCCTTGCCGTCGCCCTCGCGGCGCTCTTCGCGGTGAGCCGGATGCGGGTGGATATCTTTCCCGACCTCGACCTCCCGGTGATTTACGTTGCGCAGCCGTACGGAGGAATGAGCCCGGCGCAGATGGAAGGGTACCTGACCTATTACTACGAGTACCACTTCCTGTACATCAACGGCATTGAAAGCGTCGAGTCGAAGTCGATCCAGAACACCGGTCTTCTCAAGCTGACATTCCACCCCGGGACCGACATGGCGGAGGCGATGGCGCAGACGATCGCCTACGTGAACCGGGCGCGGGCATTCATGCCGCCAGGCACGGTCGGTCCCTTCGTCATGCGCTTTGATGCGGGCACCGTTCCGGTCGGCTATCTGGTGTTCTCGAGCGAGACGCGCAGCCTCGGAGAGATTCAGGACCTTGCCCTCAATCGCGTCCGGCCGCAGTTCGCGACGCTCCCTGGCCTGACGTCGCCACCGCCGTTCGGGGGCAGCCAGCGTACGGTGGTCATCCGCGTGAACCCCGAGCGACTGAACGCCTACGGGATGTCCGCGGACGAGGTGATCCGCGCGGTGGCCAGCGGCAACGTCATCATGCCCTCGGGCAGCGTCAACATCGGCGACGAGACGCGCATCTCGCCGGTCAATTCGGTCGTCGGCAACATCAACGATCTGCTGGATCTGCCGATTCGCACCGGTGCCGGAGCGTCGGTCTATGTGCGGGACATCGGCTCGGTCAGCGACAGCACCGACATTCCGACGGCGTACGCGCTGGTGGATGGCCGCCGCGCCGTTTACATTCCCGTGACCAAGCGGCCGAACGCCTCGACGCTCACTGTGGTCCAGGAGGTGAAAGCAAATCTGTCCCGCTTCCAGTCGCTCGTGCCGGACGACATCACGGTCTCCTACCAGCTCGATCAGTCGGGCACCGTCTCCGGCGCGCTGGAGTCCGTACTCCGCGAAGCAGCGCTCGGCGCGCTGTTGACGGGCCTGGCAGTCTTGCTGTTTCTGCGCGACTGGCGGAGCTCGCTCATCGTCGTCGTCGTGATCCCGTTCGCGCTGCTCGCGGCCGTGGTCGCACTGGCCGGCCTGGGACAGACGATCAACATCATGACGCTCGGCGGACTCGCGCTTGCGGTCGGCATCCTCGTGGATGAAGCGACCGTGGCGATCGAGAACATTCATACACATCTCGCCCGGGGCACGCCGATCGCGCGCGCCGTCTTCGACGCAGGCAGGGAAGTCGTCACCCCGCAGGCGCTGGCCATGCTTTCAGTGATCGCGGTATTTGTGCCGTCGTTCTTCATGACCGGCGTGTCGCGCACGCTGTTCGTGCCGCTGTCGCTCGCGGTCGGCTTCGCCATGCTGGCCTCGTTCGTGCTGTCGAGGACCTTGGTGCCGGTGCTGTCGATCTGGATGCTGCGAGAGCGCCGGATGACGGCGGACACGATGCATGACGCCGGCTGGATCGTGCGATGGCGAGCAGGCCTCGTGCGCGTTCTACGGGCGGCCGCGGCCTATCGCGGCCTCATCGTTGCCGGTTACGTCGTCGTCGCCGTGGCGGTCACGGTCGGAGTCGGCCTGACCCTCGGGCGCGAGATGTTTCCGTCCAGCGGCGTCAAGCAGTTTCAACTGCGGTTTCGCGCGCCGGCGGGAACGAAGTTCGAGCTTACCGAGCGTCTGGGCGTAGATGTCCTTGACGAAATCAAGCAGGCCGCGGGACCCGGCAACGTGTCCGTCACTCTCGGCTATGTCGGCGTTCAGCCTTCCTCGTATCCGATCAACACCATCTTTCTGTGGACCGGCGGATCGCACGAGGGCGTCCTGCAGGTGGCGCTCAGTCCCAAGGCGCCGCTGGAACTCGAGGCATTTGAGGAGTCGCTTCGTCAGCGCTTTGCGAAGCGGTTCCCGAATGCACAATTCTCGTTCGAGCCTGGCGACATCGTCAGCCGCATCATGAACTTCGGCGCACCGACGCCTGTCGAAATCGCGGTTCAGGGGCCGGACTTCGCCGCAACGCGTGCGTTCGCCGGCAAGGTGCACGACGAGTTGGAACAGATTCCGGCACTGCGGGATCTGCAGCTGGGGCAGGCGCTCGACTACCCCGCCATCCAGGTAAACGTGAATCGGCAGATGGCGGGTCAGCTCGGCGTCACGGTTGAACAGGTCGGTCGCTCGTTTGCCGCGGCGACGTCGTCGAGCCGCTTTGTCTCGCCAAACTACTGGGCGGATCCCCGCACCGGGATAGCGTTCCAGGTCCAGGTCGAGGTGCCTCAGCCGCAGATGCAGACGCTCGAGGATCTGCGCGCGGTACCCGTCAGCGCTGATCGGAGCGTCCACCCGCTCCTGGGAGACGTGGCGCGGATTGAGAACGGCACGATTGTCGGCGAGTACGACCGCATCAACGGCCAGCGGATGGTCACGTTCACCGCAAACCTGTTTGGCAACGACCTTGGGCGCGTCGCGGATCAGGTGGATGCGGCCCTTGCTCGTGCGGGCACTCCGCCGCGCGGCGCGACGGTGACCGTGCGCGGGCAGATTGCGGCAATGCGCGAGACGTTCACCAACGCGACAACCGGATTGGCGGTCGCTGTCGTTGTGGTCTTCCTGCTCCTGGCGGGTAACTTTCAGTCGGGGCGCCTTGCCGTTGTGGTTGTCTCGACCGTCCCCGCGGTGCTCGCCGGCGTCACGCTCATGCTGGCGGCGACGCGGACGACGATCAATATCCAGTCGTTCATGGGGGCGATCATGGCGATCGGCGTTGCCGTGGCGAATGCGATCCTGCTGGTGACGTTTGCCGAACAGGCACGGCGTGCCGGAGGCTCGCCGATGGACGCCGCCATCGATGCGGCGCGGGCGCGTATGCGCCCCGTACTGATGACGACGGCCGCGATGATCGGCGGCATGGTCCCGATGGCTCTGGCCCTCGGAGAAGGTGCGAACGCCACGGCATCCCTCGCCCGCGCGGTCATCGGTGGGTTGACGCTGGCCACGGTGGCCACGTTGCTCGTGTTGCCGTCCGTCTACTCGCTCGCGCAGCGGAGCGCGGCGGTGACCTCTCCATCGCTGGATCCGGACGACCCGGCCAGCACGTATCGTGCGGAGTAATGATGTGTCATTGATCAGGGTCAGAGCTCGATCCGCGCGCGGCCTCCTGCTGATGGCGCCGCTGCTGTCGCTGACTGTCAGCTGCAGCCGCGAGCCGGCATCCTCGCCGACACAGACGACGGCCGTGCCCGCACCCGGGCCGCGCACGATCGAAGTCGTGCGCGTGCTCGAGCAGCCGCTCGATGTCACGCTGTCGATGCCCGCCGAACTCAGTGCGTATCAGTCAGTCGCCGTCTATCCGCGCGTAACCGGCTTCGTCAAGACCGTTGCGGTCGATCGCGGCTCGCGCGTCAACGCGGGTGAGGTTCTCGCCGTGCTTGAAGCGCCGGAGCTCATTGCGCAGAGATCCGAGGGCCAGTCGAAACTGCAGGGCGCAGAGGCGCAATTGGCGGCCGTGCGTGCCAAGGCGGACGCAAATGCCGGCACGTACGAGCGACTGAAAGCCGCCTCGGCTACGCCTGGTGTCGTCGCTGGCAACGATCTCGTCGTCGCGCAGAAGACCGTCGAAGCCGATGCGAATCAGATCGCGGCGGCGCAGCAGGGCGTGGAAGCGGCGCGGCAGTCGCTGGCGGCGACGCGCGAAATGGAAGGCTATTTGCGCGTGACCGCACCGTTCGACGGCGTCATCACCGAGCGCAACGTCCATCCGGGTGCGCTCGTCGGCCCGTCCAGCGGCACCGGCTCGACGCCGATGCTGCGGCTTGTCCAGGAGCGTCGGTTGCGCCTCGTCGTTGCGGTTCCGGAAGCGTACGTCGCAGGCATAACCACCGGCGCGGTGATTCCGTTTACGACGGCCGCCTATCCCGGTCAGACGTTCTCCGGCCGCATTGCGCGGATCTCTCGAGCTGTCGACGTGCCAACCCGGACGATGGCGGTAGAACTGGACGTGGATAACGGCAACGGCCGCCTGGCGCCAGGCAGCTTCGGGCAGGTCCGGTGGCCCGTGCGACGCACCGGCCCGTCTCTCCTGGTTCCGAGTGGGACTGTCGCCAGCACGACGGGACGGACCTTCGTCATCCGCGTAAACAACGGACACGCCGAATGGGTGGATGTCACGACGGGACTTACCTCAGGGCGGATGGTCGAAGTGTTCGGTGACCTGCATGCGGGCGAACAAGTTGCCGCGCGCGGCACAGATGAGATCCAGGCGGGCGCGGCCGTCACCGCCAAAGAGGCGAAGCCGTCCCCATCGTCGTAACCGGTGCGCCTCCGTCTCGACTGATGTGCTGCGCCTCGTCCTACTGTGAGTCACCAGGATGTTCGCGGGCTTGAGATCGCGTGGACCATCCCTTTGGCCTTAGGCCTTCGCCCTTAGTCCTTCAGAGCGCCGGAGGCGCATACGGAAGCGTGTAGTTCAGGATCCAGACGAGGAACAACACGAGCGGCACATGAACGGCGAACTGCAGCATCGAGTAGCCGACGATGTCGCGTGCCTTCAGTCCGAGGATTCCGACCAGCGGCAGCATCCAGAACGGATGAATCAAGTTCGCGAGCGCCTCGGTCGCGTTGTACGTCTGCACCACCCAGCCGAGATGCACGTTGAGCGACTTCGCCGCTGCGAGCATGTACGGCGCTTCGATCAACCACTTGCCCCCGGCAGACGGAATGAACAGGCCAAGGAACGCCGAGTAGATGCCGATCATCACCGGGAAGGTGTGCTCGGTTGAGACGTTGACGAAGAAGTGCGCCAGCTTCGTCGCCAGGCCGGACTCCGTCATCATCTTCACGATACCGGCGTAGAGCGGGTACTGGATCAGCACACCGCCGACCGGCGCGATCGCACCCGCGATGGCGTTGACGAATGAGCGTGGCCGCCAGTGGAGCAGCAGTCCCACCAGCAGGAACGTAAAGACATAGTGATTCAGATCCAGGAGGATGCTGGCGCCGGATGTGGCCACTTCGCGCGCCAGGTATCCGAATCCAAGCGCGCAGACGATCACCGTGAGCAGCGGGTTGTATTCGAGCCACTCGCCGGGTTTCTCAGCGCGGCCCACGGCCGGCGTGGCAGGTGTGTAATCCACGCCCATGTCCTTCATGCCGCGCGCCTGTGCGGGAGCCGGAGCTGAGTAATACGAGACGAGCATCGAGACGACGATGATCGACGCGGCGATCAGCAGGCTCTGCCAGAGCAGGAGCGTCTGGCTCAGCGGAATGACACCGCTGATTTTTTCGATCGCATCTGGCAACGACGCGGGTGCCGCCATGATGAGCGCTGCCGACGAAGACAGTCCCAGCGCCCAGACGCTGCCGACGCCCAGGTATGCGGCCGCGCCGATGGCGCGATAGTCGGAGCCCTTCACGCGATTCGCCACTTCTCGCGCGAGCAGCCCGCTGAAGATCAGACTGAAGCTCCACGACACCAGCGACGCCAGCATCGAGAACAGCGCGACGTACGCCGCCGCGCCGCGGCCGGTTTTGGGGACGGCGGCCATCCGGCGGATCAACGCATAGACCGGCGCCGATGTCGCCACCGCATAGCCGGTGACGATGATCATCGACATCTGCATCGTAAAGGCGACGAGATCCCAGAAACCCGATCCGAACCACTGCGCGCTCTGTGCCGGCGAGGCGCCTGTTGCCAGCGTCGCCACGAACACGATGGCCACCGCCGTCAGCGCGAGCGCAAAGGCATCGGGAAACCAGCGCTCGAACCAGTCGGACAGGCGGAGTCCGATGCGCGCGAGACCGGATTCAGAGAGCGGTGAGCCGACCTTGGTCATCGGGCGGCGACTATATCAACTCCCGACATCCAATTCCCAACTCTCAAACACGCAGAGCCTCTACTGCTCCCGCGTGAAAGCGGACGGCGCCGATCCCGTCATGACGTAGCGCTGCCTGGCAGCGTCAAACCGAAGTGCGTGACGGCCGCGTAAGTCGGCAATGAGGTTCCCGGCAGTCACGGACTCGCAGCATCCTTGCCGACCGAACTCTGTCTGCACGGAGATGGGACGCGGTTTAGGCGCCGTGGACTCAACCGTCAGCTTCGCGATCCACCAGGCACAGCTGAAAGGGATGCTTGGCAGTGACCGACTCAGGTGAGGCATGCCGCCGACCTCGCTCATCTCAGGAGCCACTCGCCAGATCTTCAAATCCCAACCGGTCGGCGGCGACGCATGGGCGGGAATGCGCGCAATGAGCAACTCGTCACCGATTCCGTCAATCAGATCGACCGCGACGATCTGAAAGCGGTCGTAGGCAGCCCACAGATGCTTGCGAGCGACGAGGCCGCCGTCGCGGCGGTGCACTTCGATCCAGTAGCTTTCATTGCCGCCGGTGCAGCCGCAATCGTAAGGAGAGCAATCTTCACCTTCGGCGCATCGTCTTTGCACGACGCTGACCGTACCGCGCGTGCCGTCATCGAGCAGAACGGGCAAGGGCGAGGGCGATTTTTCCCATCCATGATCGAAAACGCTCAATGCGCGTGTGCCGGTCGTCGTTCGAGTCAATGCCCAGGGTTGGTCCCATGGGTCCATTTGTCTCACCAGTCGAAAACCGGCCGGGGGCGACACCGCGCACGGCTGTTGTGCGCACGCCCTGTCGGGCTCGCCAAAGAGCGCGCCTCCGGCGACGACTGTCAGCAGTGCGTAACGGGAGACGACGTGGCGAATCATCGCGGATATACTGCGCGCGAGGAGCAACGAAATGCAAAATGCAGAACTCAAAATGCAAACCGTGAGTGAATGCCGACGCAACGAGCCAGGACGTGGCACGCAGGCTCTGTTTGCATTTTGCATTTTGAATCTTGCATTACTCCTGCTCCTTCCTTCCGCGGCTTCGGCGCAGCTTCTTGCCGCGAAAGACGGTCCCATCGTCTACGGCCATCACCACGTCAACGCCACGGACCCCGCTGCCCACAAGAAGTTCTGGGCCGACGCTCTTGGCGGCACCGTCGTGAAAGTAGGCACCGACGGACGCGAGGTGATCAGATTCCCCAACGTATGGATTTTCATGCGTGCCCAGGCGGCGAAGGGGAGCAGCAAGGGGAGCACGGCCGATCACATCGGTTTCTCGGTGAAGGACCTGGATCAGACGCTTGGCCGCGTGAAGGCGAACGGCTTTCGTGTGGCCACGGCGGAGGAATCGCCCGCCAGCTACAACGTGAAGGGTGAGGTCGCGAACCCCGGCCCGGGGACTCGACTCGCGTTTGTGTTCGGTCCTGATGACGTGAAGGTCGAGTTGCTCGAGCAGAAAGACCAGGCGGCGCCGATCCAGCTGCATCACATGCACTTCTTCGGCGAGCAGAACGCGGCGATGCGCGACTGGTACGTGAAGGTCTTCGGTGCCAATGCACTGCAAGCCCAGCCCAACGCGGCGTTCATCAGCGCGACGCTCCCGGGCCTGCGGCTGAATTTTTCCCCATCCACGACGCCGACCGTCGCCACCGCCGGCCGCGTCGTCGATCACATCGGGTTCGAGGTGAAGAACCTGCAGGAATTTCTCGCGAAGCTTGAGGCCCAGGGCATCAAGCCGTCAGTGACCTATCGCCGGGTTGACGCCCTCGGCATCAACATCGCCTTCATCGTGGACCCCTGGGGCACGAACATCGAGCTGACCGAAGGCCTCGACAAATTGCAGTAGGCAGGTCGGCCTTACCCACAGCCAACGCTTCGCACATTGGCACCTTTCGCGGGATTTTCGGGAGTTGGGGGGTGGGAGTTGGGCGTTGATCAGAAATATACTTATTGGCTGTTCCTCCTATGGCAAACCTTGGGTACATCGGCCTCGGGGCGATGGGCAGCCGAATCGCCGATCGACTGCTCTCCAAAGGCCACACGGTCATCGGGCATAACCGCACCAAGTCCAAGGCGCAGTGGCTGTTAGACAAAGGGATGGCGTGGGGCGACTCGCCGCGGGCGGTTGCCGCCGCCGCCGATGTCACCTTCGTGATGGTGACCGACACCAACGCGCTCAATGCGGTGGCTGAGGGTCCTGATGGCTTCGTCGCCGGGCTGTCCGCCGGGAAGACGGTAGTCGACATGAGCACCGTCTGCCCTGCCGCGAGCAGGGCGATGGCCGCCGAGGTGCGCAGGCGCGGCGCAGAGATGGTGGACTGCCCGGTCTCGGGCAGTGTCTCCACTGTTGAAGCGGGGAAGGCATCGATGATGGTCGGTGGCGACAAGGCGACCTACGACACGGTCCTTCCGCTGCTGCTCGACATTGGTCCGAAAGCCACATATGTCGGCGCGAACGGGCTGGGCGTGTCGATGAAGATCGCGATCAATCTCAGCATCGGGGTTCAGCTCCTCGCGTTCAGCGAGAGCGTGCTGCTCGCCGAAAAGAGCGGGATCGACCGCAAGACGGCTATCGAGGTCTATCTGAATAGCGTTCTGGCGTCGCCGATGCTGATCTATCGCGGTCCGTTCGCATTGGGCCTGCCGAAGGAGCCCTGGTTCGACGTCAACATGATGCAGAAAGACACCACGTATGCGCTCGACATGGGCACGCAGCTTGGCGTGACGCTGCCCACCGGCGCAATCGCGAATCAGTTCCTCACCGCGGCGCGCGGGCTCGGGCTCGAGAAAGAAGACTGCGCCGTGTTATTCCACCCACTGGCCAAACTTTCAGGAGTCCCCGCATGACCACCGCCACGAGGATGGCGAGCGATCCGGCAATGAACATTGGAAAAGAGAAGCTGCTCCGGCTGTACGAGCGGATGGTCGCGATTCGGTTGTTCGAAGAGCGAGTCAATGACCTGTACACACGGGCGTTGATGCCGGGCCTTGCGCACCTCTATATCGGCGAGGAAGCGATTGCCGTTGGCATCTGCGAAGCGCTCCGGTCAGACGACTACATCACCAGCACGCACCGGGGCCATGGACACTGTCTGGCGAAGGGCGCGACCCCCGATCTGATGTTTGCCGAGCTGCTGGGCAAGGAAGCGGGCTACTGCAAGGGTAAAGGCGGCTCGATGCACATTGCCGATCCCGCAACGGGCAACCTTGGCGCCAACGCCATCGTGTGCGGCAGCGCGGGCATTGCCACCGGTGCGGCCTATGCGTCGAAGTACCTGAAGAACGGTCGCGTTGCGGTCTGCTTCTTTGGCGAGGGTGCGCTGGGCCAGGGGATCCTCTACGAAGAGATGAACCTCGCGGAACTGTGGAAGCTCCCGGTCATCTTCGTATGCGAGAACAACAGCTACAACGAGTACACACACTTCAAGGAATCGACCGCCGGCGATGTCGCGGCACGTGCCCAGGCGTTTGGCGTCGCGACCGAGACCATCGACGGGCAGAATGTGCGCACGGTCTATCAGACCGCATCGAAATACATCGAGCGGGCGCGTCGCGGCGAGGGGCCGGCGTTCCTGCAATGTATTACCTACCGCTATCACGGGCACCACGTTGGTGACATCGCTCGCTCGTATTACCGGCCGAAGGCGGAAGAGCAGGAGTGGGTCACGGAGAAGGACCCGGTCACGCTGCACGGGCAGTGGCTGATGGACAACGGCATGGCCGACCGTGCAGTGCTCGACGCGATACAGGAAAAACTGGTGATAGAAATGGATGCGGCGGTGGAGTTTGCGGTCAATGCGCCCTACCCGGATCCGAGCCGCGTGACCGAGGACATCTATGCCTGAAGCAGCCGTTGAAACCGCGCCGGTAATGCGCGACGCGACGAAGGAGATCGGGTTCGGCGATGCCGTACGCGAGGCGATCGCCGAAGAAATGCGCCGCGACCCGACGGTCGTCCTGATGGGTGAGGACGTCGCCGAAGCGGGGACGACGTTCAAGGTGCTGAAGGGACTGGTCGAGGAGTTCGGTCCCGGCCGCGTCATCGACACGCCTATTTCGGAAGTCGGTTTCACCGGCCTGGGCGTCGGCGCGGCGATGACCGGCATGCGGCCGATCGTCGACATCATGTTCGGCGACTTCCTGATGCTGATCATGGACCAGATTGGCAACCAGGCCGCCAAGATCCATTACATGTCCGGTGGCAAGTGGAACGTGCCGATGGTGATCCGCGCGACGATGGGCGCCACGCGGCGTTCAGCTGCGCAGCATTCGCAGTCGCTGCACGCATGGCCCAGTCACATCCCTGGTCTCAAGGTCGTTGTTCCGTCGACGCCCGCTGATGCGAAGGGCTTGTTCAAGTCGGCAGTTCGCGACAACAACCCGGTCGTCTTCTTCGAGGACAAGATCAGCTACACCAAGGTCAAGGGGATCGTCCCGACCGAGGAGTATCTGATTCAGCTCGGCGTCGCTGACGTCAAGCGCGAAGGCAGCGACATCACCTTCATTGCCACGAGCAGCATGGTGCAGACGGCGCTCGGCGCAGCGAAGATGCTGGAGGAAGTTGGCATCAGCGCCGAAGTCGTCGACCCGCGGACGATGTGGCCGCTCGACGAGGAGACGCTGATCAACTCGGTGAAGAAGACCTCGCGCTGCATCGTGATGGACGAGGGCTACGGCCGTTACAGCGTCGCCGCCGAGCTCGCGCAAACGGTGCAGGAGGGGGCGTTCTACGATCTCGACGGCCCCGTGCGCCGGCTCTGCGCGATGCACGTGCCGATTCCGTTCTCGCCGTCGCTCGAGGATGTGACCGTGCCGACCGAGAAGCAGGCGTTTGATTTGGCACGCTCGATGTGCAATCGCTAGTTAGTCGTTGGATAGTTAGATCGTTGGTAGTTAGCTGGTAGTTGGTCGTTGATCGTTTTTAACTACGAACCAGCCACCTAGCCAACTACCAACCGTCGAGGGAGCATCAAGTGGCAATTCGAACTTACGGAACGATGGCGGTCGACTGGGAGCGCCGGATCGACTTCGACCGGCTGCGTCGAGAGCGCCTCGCACGCATCAAGAAGCTGCTGGCGGATTCGGAGCTGGGCGCGGTCCTCTGCTTCGACATGAACAACGTGCGCTACATCACGGCCACGCACATCGGCACATGGGCGCAGGACAAGATCAGCCGCTTCACCCTGCTGCCGCAGAACGACGAGCCGATCCTCTGGGATTTCGGTTCCGCCGCAAAGCATCACCGCATCTACTGTGACTGGCTCGGCGAGCGGTCGCGCGCGGGCATTCCGCTGATGCGCGGCGCGATGACGCCTGAAATGGGCCGCTCGGAAGACGTCGCCCGCAAAATCAAGATCGAGCTCGAGGCGCGCGGCCTGCACAAGGAACCTGTCGGCGTCGACGTCGTCGAGCCGCCGGTGCTGTTCGCTCTTCAGAAAGAAGGACTGAACATCGTCGATGGCCAGCAGCTGATGTCGGACGCACGCGAGATCAAGACGCAGGACGAGATCTCGCTGCTGACCCACTCCGCGGCGATGGTTGACGCGGCCTACTACGAGCTGTACCGGGCGATGAAGCCCGGCATGCGGGAGAACGACGCCGTCGCGCTCGTCGCCAAGACGCTCTATGAGATGGGTTCCGAGTACGTCGAGGGGGTCAACGCCATCTCGGCCGAGCGTGCCAGCCCGCACCCGCACGTGTTCTCGGATCGCATGATGCGCCCGGGCGATCCGGTGTTCTACGACATCCTCCACTCGTACATGGGCTACCGCACGTGCTACTACCGCTGCTTCGCGATCGGCTCGGCGTCGCATCAGCTGGTGGATGCCTACAAGCGCACCCGCGACTACCTGGACGCTTCGATCGAGTTGATCCGTCCCGGCCGCTCGACTGCGGAAGTGGCCTCGGTGTGGCCAAAGGCGACCGAGTTCGGATTCCCGGATGAGGAAGCGGCCTTCGCGCTGCAGATGGGACACGGCATCGGCCTCGCGATCTGGGAGAAGCCGATGATCAGCCGGCTCGTCTCGCTCGATCACCCGCACGAGATCAAGCCCGGGATGGTGTTTGCGCTCGAGACGTTCTGGCCGACAAAGGACGGCACGAGCGCGGCGCGTATCGAAGAGGAGATTGTGGTCACGGAGACCGGACACGAGGTGATCACGCGGTTCCCGGCCGAGGAACTGCTGGTGGCCGGCGCGCCGTTCGTCACGGTCGGCGGGCAATTGCCGCTCGTTCGCGAGACCGAGGCGGCGCCCAACAATGAGGTCCGGGAAATGGTGGCGCGGGCAGCACGGGCCGAGGCGCCGACCCCCGTAGGAGCGAAGGCCTAGTGGCGATCTCAGTGGTGATGCCTGCGCTCGAGATGGCGCAGGAAACGGGCAAGCTCGTCTCGTGGCTGAAGAAAGAAGGGGAGCCGGTCAAGAAAGGCGACATGCTCCTCGAGGTCGAGACCGACAAGGCCGTCGTTGAAATCGAAGCGCAGAGCGACGGCATCCTTGGCGGTGTCATCGCCAAAACCGGTGACGTCGTACCTGTCGGCCAGACCATTGCCTGGCTCCTCAAGCCTGGCGAGTCTGTTCCGCAGCAGGGGGTGGTGGTGCAGACCGGCCGCACCGGCGCCGCGGCTGCGCCCTCGGCCTCCGCGCCTGCGGGCGCTTCGGCGGGCCCGGCTCCGCGGGAGC
>DASROF010000120.1:0-3493 GCA_035647075.1 Vicinamibacterales bacterium
CGCCAGCAGGGCCCACTGGATTTGACCGGCGATCGCCAGCGTCATGACGACAGCCATCGCCATGCCGAAGATGCCGAACCGGTTGCCTTTCCGTGCGCTGAGCGGATGCGAGAGGCTCTTGAGCGCGAGAATGAAGAAGACGCTGGCGACGAGAGAGAGGAGGGCGACGACGTTGGCCTGGTTCACGCCGCCTTCTCCGTCCGCTTTTCTTTCGGCTCTTTCTTCTTGAACATTTCGAGCATTCGCTCGGTCACGAGGAACCCGCCGAAGGTGTTGATGGCGGCCAGCGCTACCGCGAGGGCGCCAAGCAGCGCCCCGGGTCCGCTAATCGTCGATCCGGCGGCGAGAATGGCGCCGACGATGATGACCGAGCTGATGGCGTTGGTGACGCTCATCAGCGGGGTGTGCAGTGCCGGAGTGACGTTCCAGACAACGTGATAGCCGACGAAGACGGCCAGCACGAACACGGTCAGGTTGGTAACGATGGGATCGACGACGACACCGTGCATCAGGACCTCACGGCCGCGCCGTCCACACAGACCAGCGTGCCGGCAATGATTTCGTCCGACCGATCCAGCTTCAGTTCGCCGGTCTTCGGATCGGTCAGCAGGTTGATGAAGTTCAGCAGGTTACGTGCATAGAGCGCGCTCGCGTCCGCTGCGAGGCTCGACGGCAGGCTCGAGGGCGCCAGGATCTTCACCCCGTGGCGGATGGCGAGCGTGTCCGCTTCGCTGCCGGCGCAGTTGCCGCCCTGTTTGACCGCGAGATCGACGACCACCGAGCCGGGCTTCATGCCCTTCAGCGTCTCGTCGGTGACGAGCAGGGGCGCGGGGCGCCCCGGGATGAGCGCCGTCGTGATGACGATGTCGGCGGCCTTGGCGCGTTCGGCGATCAGCGCCGCCTGCCGCTGCTTGTAGTCGTCGCTCATCTCCCGAGCGTAGCCGCCCGAGGTTTCCGCCGAGCGCTTCTCTTCCTCCGACAATGGCACCTCGACGAACTTGGCGCCGAGCGATTCCACCTGTTCCTTCACGGCGGGCCGCACGTCGAACGCTTCGATCACCGCCCCGAGGCGCTTCGCTGTGGCAATCGCCTGCAGGCCGGCAACGCCGGCGCCGAGGATCAGGACGCGCGCGGCCTTGACCGTGCCCGCGGCGGTCATCAACATCGGCATGAAGCGGCCGTACTCGTTGGCCGCCAGAATCACAGCCTTGTAGCCGGCGATGTTGCCCTGTGAGGAGAGCACGTCCATGGCCTGCGCGCGTGAGATACGCGGCAGCAGTTCCATGGCGAATGCCGTCACCCCCGACTGCGCGAGCGGTTCGACGCCGAGATGCGGGCTCAGCAGGCCGACGACGATGGACCCGCGGCGGAGCAGCGGCAGCTCGGATGGTTCGGGTCCTCGGACCTTGAGGATGATGTCGGACTGGCTGTAGATGTCTGCGGCGCAGCCGAGTGTTGCGCCTGCCGCGGCCCAGTCAGTGTCTGGAATTGCCGCCTGAATGCCGGCACCCGATTCCACCATCACCGCATGACGGCCGCCGGCGCTCAGTTTTTTGACCGTTTCGGGCGTCGCGGCCACACGCGTCTCGCCCGGATAAATCTCGGCAGGGATGCCGATGCGCATCGAGTTGAACCCCTTGTGGTGCCGGATTCAACATCGTGCCCGGCCAGTCTCTAATTCTATACGGACTAGCTGATGCGTGTGAGGCGCGTTCCGCCGGCGGCCGCTTTCATCGAAAGGCCAGCATGCCGATCAGTTCGTGCCCGCTCCGCCAAAAGTGTCGCAGGCTTCCATCTTTCCGCTGTCGAGACCTCGGCGCAGCCACGTCACGCGCTGTTCCGACGAGCCGTGCGTGAACGACTCCGGCGCGACGCGACCCTGCGACTGACGCTGCAAGCGGTCGTCGCCGATTGCCGCGGCTGCACGCAGGCCTTCCTCCGCGTCTCCGGGATCCAGCAGGTTGTGCTGCGCCGCATAGTGGCCCCAGACTCCGGCGTAGCAGTCGGCCTGGAGTTCCAGGCGGACGGACATTGCGTTGCCCTCGCGTTCGCTCGAACGCTGCTGCATGGCGTGGACGCGCTCGGATGTGCCGGTCAGCACCTGGACATGATGGCCGACCTCATGGGCAACGACATAGGCCTGCGCGAAATCACCTGGCGCTCCGAACCTTGTATCCAGGTCGCGGAAAAAAGACAGGTCCAGATACACCTTCCGGTCGTTCGGGCAGTAGAACGGCCCCATCGCGGACTGTCCCACGCCGCAGCCCGATTGTGTGGCGTCAGAGAACAACACGAGAGTTGGTTCCTGATAGTTGCCGCCATGTTCCCGGAAGACCTGGTTCCAGACGTCTTCCGTGTCCTTCAGTACAACCGACACGAACTTCGCCTGCGGGTCGTTTTCGATGCTGTCGCTGCCAGCGGTTCCGGTGGATTCGGAGGATGGTGGCGCGGAGTTGATGATGTCGATCGGGTTGGTTCCGGTGAGCGCTGAGATCAGCAGCAGCAGAACCAGACCACCGATGCCACCGCCGACCGGGAGTGCCATGCGCATTCCCCGCCGATCTTCAATATTTCCGCTTCCCTCGCGTCCCTGCCATCTCATGTCGCATCTCCGAAGGCCCAAGGCCCAAGGGCCAAGGCCTAAGGCCTAAGGCCTAAGAAGGCCGAAGGCGTCCGTGTCCGCCTTCAATCGGACTATGCACTCGCGGTGCCGACTGAAACGGCTCAGTTATGATGCGGATCCGATGGATTTGCAACTGAAGGATAAGGTCGCACTCGTGACGGGATCGAGCCGCGGGATCGGGCTCGCCATCGCCCACGCTCTGGCGACGGAAGGGTGCCGTGTGACGCTGTGTGCCCGCACGGAGTCACGGCTTCGCGACGCGACAGAGGAAGTGGCGCGAACGGCCGGAGCGTCGGATCGCGTTGTCGCGGTAACGGCTGACGTCAGCACGGAACCAGGCGCCCAACACGTCGTGACGCGCACGATGGAAACGTTCGGTGGCATTGATGTCGTCGTCAACAACGTGTCGATGGCCGGCGGGAAGGGATTGCTGGACACGTCGGACGCGGAGTGGCAGGAGTCGATCGATCAGGCGCTGGGGACGACCGTGCGGGTGTGCCGTCTGTCCGTGCCGTACATGCAGCAGCGTGGCGGCGGCTCGATCATCATCATTGCTTCCATCTACGGCCGGGAGGCGGGCGGCCGCATGACCTACAACGCCGTCAAAGCCGCACAGATCAGCCTCGGCAAGTCGCTCGCACAGCAGCTCGCCGCGTCGAACATCCGGGTCAACACCGTGTCGCCCGGGTCGATCATGTTCGAAGGCGGATCGTGGTGGAAGCGTCAGCAGCAGGACCCGACAGGCATCGCCGAATTCGTCAAACGCGAGCTGCCGTTCAGCCGCTTTGGTCGTCCGGAGGAAGTCGCCAATGTCGTCGCGTTTCTGGCGTCATCGAAAGCCAGCTGGATCAGCGGAACGTCGGTCGTCGT
>DASROF010000121.1:0-32156 GCA_035647075.1 Vicinamibacterales bacterium
GGGTCCGCGTGATTCCTTTGGACGTGGGAACCGCGGCAGCCGCTGTTGCCGCCACGGGTTGGGTGCCGGCCACCGTCACCGTGACCGTTCGCGTGAGATCGCCATTCGTCAGGGTATAGGTCGTCGTGGCCGACGGCGTCACACGCATGCTGCCACGCGGCGTGATGCGGCCGATGCCGGGCTCGATCGCCGGCGCGCCAGGATTCTCCACGAGCCAGGTGAGAACAGTCGACTCGCCAGGCTTGATCGACGAAGGCTTCGCCTCGAATGTGACGATGCGCGCCGGTGGGCCGCCGCGTCCGCGACCAGCAGGCGGCGCACCCTGCGCAGGAGCCGCGGGTGCTCCAGCGCCCTGCGGCGCCTGGGCCACAGCCGTGATCGCTGCCATGAGCACGCCGATGACAACCGCGAGCGATCGCCTCACATCACCCTCCCAGAAGGTTTCGAACGTTTCGAGCGGTCCGAGCGATCGGAACGCCTACGAACGGATTTCCCGCCCGTCCGCGAGCTTCATCCGGTTGGCGATCATCGACGGTGCACCGCTCTTGGCTGGCGCCCCGGTGGCCGAGAGCGTGTCGCCCTGCTTGACCGTCTTGCTCGTCCAGCCGTAGCCGCGCAGGTGATTCAGGCTCATCATCTCGACTTCCCACTCGACCATCTTGCCCGTCTTCTCGTCCTTCACCTCGAGGTAGACGAACGCGTGCGGGTTGGTCCATTCGAATCTCTTCACAGTCCCGCTAATGGTGACGGGATTCTGCGAGTCGTACATCGCGGTGGAATGATGGGCGCTCAGCGACCCCGTCGTCAGCAGCCAGCCGCATACCGCCAGCAATGCCATCAGTCGTCGGTTCATCGATGTTCTCCTCTTGCCTTTACTCTAACGCGGACAATGAATGCCAACTGCAAGTTAGTTTGCCAGCGCCGCCTTCAGACGCGACGCCACAAAGGATAGCGCGTCCAGGCCCCGCGGGATCGCCCCGGCAAACGACATGAACGCGTGAATCGTCCCGTCGTAGCAGCGATACTCCGCGGGAACGCCCGCTGCCGCGAGACGATCGGCGTACGCCTTTCCTTCATCCCGCAGCGGGTCACATCCGGCCGTGAGCACCAGCGCCGGCGGGAGGCCGGCCAGGTCCCTCGAGGCAATCGGCGACAGACGCGCATCACTCGACTCGCGGGCGGGATCCGTCACATAGAGCGACCGGAACCATTCCATGTCGCGCATCGACAGGAAGTAGTCGCCGCCGCCGAATTGATGGCGCGACGGATACGCCGGGTCGTCAACGGGATCCCGCAGGTCCACCGTCGGGTAGAGGAGCACCTGGTAGGCGATGGGAGGGGCGCCGCGCTGTTTCGCCAGCTGACACACCACCGTGGCCAGATTACCGCCGGCGCTGTCGCCTGCCACCGCAAGCCGCGCCGCGTCACCCCCTATCTCGCGCGCATGCGCAGCGGCCCATTCAACGGCCGCGAACGAATCGTTCACGGCGGCGGGAAACTTGTGCTCCGGCGGCTGCCGGTAGTCCACCGACACGACGACCGCATTGGCGTTCGCCGCCAGATATCGCGCCGTCCCGTCATGCGTATTCAGATCGCCGGCCGCCCACCCTCCGCCGTGGAAATACACCACGATCGGACGCAGGGTTCCACCGTGCGGCGAATAAATCCGCACGCCGAAGTCGCCGCCGGCCGTGGGGATGCGTCGATCCTCGACCCGTGCGACATCCGCGGGCGGCGGCGCGAGCTGCGCTGACGCAGCGCGAATGTTCCCGCGCACTTCTTCGATGGACGACTCGTGCAGAGGCTTTCCACCAGATGCACGCATCGCCTCGAGAAACGCTCCGGTTGCGGGATCGAGAGCCACCGTATCAGCCATTAACTTGTCACCCACCTGATAGCCGGTCCGGCTAAAGCCGGACACTACGAATTACGAACACTTGGGGACTCCGCCAGATCCAGAAACACCCAGGTCTTGCCGTCGGCGAGGCCGCCGAGCTCACGCCCGACGGCGCGGAAGACCGGCGGCGCCGACGTGATGTGCTGCGTGCCGGCATGCATGTCGCGGAAGAGACGCTGAATCGTTCCCGACCGCAGTGCCAGCGTTCCGGACGTCTTGTACACGAACTCAGAGACCTCGTGACAGGCCCAGGTGATGTTGGCCATCGCCAGTCGAATCAACGAGTGCTGCCGAACGCTCGGGCGCTCGCCACGATCGAGCGCGTCCTTCACGTCGCCCCACGACTCGAACACCAGCGCCCGCGCTGAGCGATACGTCGCCTCTGCTTTCGCGTACTGCTCGTGGAACGATTCGCTGGACGCCTGCGTCCCTGATCGCCCGATGCCGGATTTGACCTTGTTTGCCAACTCGTCGAGCAGACGGCGACCGATTCCGCACGCCCAGCCCGAGTGGGCAATGATCGCCAGCCCGATGATGCCAAGCGTAAACAGATTGCCGCCGCGCCGCGGCTCCTCGGTCACTGCAAAATGCGTATAGGCGTCGGGCACGAAGACGTTGTCGATCCGGTAGTCGATGCTCCCGGTGGCGCGAAGCCCGAGCACGTCCCAGTTGTCGATCAACGTCGCCGTGTCCACCGGCACGACAAAGATGCGCGGCTCGCCGGTGCCTTCGATGATCCCGAGCGTGTGGATGTGCGTCGCGTGCTTGATCCCCGACGCAAAGCTCCACGATCCGGTCAGCAGAAAACCTCCGTCGCGTGGAACCGCCGTGCCGGGCCGTGTGCCCTGGCCGGCGATCACCGGGAAGCGTCCTCCGCCGAATAACTCGTCGATGGCTTCGTCCTTCAGATAGGCGGCACCGGTACCGATGGCCAGCGACGCCGCCATCGCGACCCAGCCGGTGGACGGATCGCCGTAGGTGAGGTTCTCGAGCACGCGCAGCGACGACAGGACATCGAGCTCGCTGCCACCGAGCGCCTTCGGCGTCCACATCCCGAGGATCCGCTCACGCAGGAGCGCATCGACGACAGGCTGCGAGAGAACGCCCTTCTTGTCTCCCTCCTCAGCGTGTTTATCAGCTAATGCCGCAACGTCTTTCGCGCGCTCCACCAGCGACGACATGATTGCCACAGCCATTCCTTGATCCTCGGTGACTCGGTGCCTCGGTGTGTGGTGATCTATTTCTTGAACAGGCGCTGATAGTCAACGGTGCTTTCGCAGACGAACTCCGCCACGTTCTCGAGCTCCTGGCGCCGTTGAAACGTCCGCGCCGGAATCAGCCATGGTGTCTGCCACACGTTGGGATCCTCGACGGTCACGTCGTACTGCAGATTCCCGTCCGGAAGCAGCCGGAAGCGCTCGACGACGTGGAGGGCCTCGGTATGCATGAAGCCATGCACCTCGGTCTTGTCGTTGAAGCCGATCGCGTCAACGACGAGCGTATCGCCATCGAATCGCCCGACCGATGTTCCCATCCATGTCGGATCCGGATCGACCTCCTGCTTCCGACCATCGACGGGAATCCAGCGAACGGCGTTCGGATACTCGTAGATGATCACCACGAGCTTGGGCGTCTGTACGATCTGGAACGGGTACGGCGTGATGTACGTCTGCGGGATACCGAGCGGCTTGCAGTCATTGCCCGTCGTCAAGGTGGTGCGGCCGCGGATGTCGTCCGGTCCTCGCACGATTCGGAACTTCTCGGCTCCAGGCTTGAGCGGTGGCGCCGTCGTCCCCGCCGGCAGGCCCGCACTTCCGTACACACCGGTGAAGTCCGGATGGCCGTTAAGCCTGCCGGGTGTCGAGTCTCTCGCCACCGGCTGCGGGCCGAGGCCGTCTTTGAATAGTGGCGGCCCCTGGACGGTCACGGTGACGCTTCGCGACGGCCCGCCGCGCATGGTCAACGTAAAGTTGGTTGTCGCCTTCGGCGTGACCGTCTTACTGCCTCGCGCGCTGACGGCGCCGATGTCCTGATCGATCGACACACCGCCGGAGGGATTCTCCGTCGCCCATATCAGCAGGACCGGCTCCCCGGCGCGCACAGTCGCCGGCTTCGCCTCGAACGACACGATCCGCGGCTCCAGACCCGGTGGCGTACCGCGTCCGCCGCGACCGCGACCGGCCGCATCCTGGGCGGGCTGCGTGGCTGGCGGAGCCTGTTGCGCCGCCTGAACGGCAGCAATCAACGAAACCAACACGACGAGGGCGACAGGGATTACTCTTCGCATGCGTTCCATCCCCTTCGGACGCTCGTATCTTATTAGAGCCATCCGGTTTTGTTCTCTTCGCGGTCGGCGTGGTTCCTCTCTTTGGGAATTGGGAGTTGGATATTGGGAGTTTCCGATTGACCAGGCGCGAACATCTCACCGCCATGCTCGGCCTGGCCGCTGCGCCTGTCTTCGCCTCGCGGCCCCAGCCGGGCAAGCCCGTTCAGACACCAGCGCGTCGCTCCCCCGACCGGCCGGTGCCGCCCACAGGCATCGGCCAGCGCATCCGGCACATCTCCTACAGCGACATCGGCGGGCGGCCCGACAGTGTTCAGGTGATGCTGAACCGGCGGCACCTGTACATCGGCCACATGTTCAGCAACGGCGTCACGATTCTTGACGCCAGCGATCCGCGCCACGTACGCCCGGTCGGGTTCTTTACGGGTGGCGATCAGACGCGCACGCACCATCTGCAGGTGGCCGAAGACCTGCTGTTGCTGGCGAACGGTGCCAACGTCGTCGCCATGCAGTCGTACGACAACCTGCGCGGCTACTTCGAGAATTCGCTCGCCGACAGCATCACGAACCGGAAGAAATTCCGGTCTGGCCTGAGCATCCACGACATCTCGAAACCGTCCGAGATGCGCGAGATCGCGTTTCTCGAAATGCCCGGCCTGGGCATCAACCGCCTGTGGTGGCCGGGCGGACGCTATGCCTACGTCTCCGCGCACTTCGACAGCTTTACCGATCACGTCCTCTGCATCGTTGATCTGAAGGAGATCACGAAGCCGCAGATCGTGTCGCGATGGTGGATGCCGGGCATGAACCGCGGCTCGGGCGAAACGCCGACGCTGGAGCCAGGGCGACGCGTGGCCCTGCATCACATGCTGACGGCGGAAGTATCAGGTCCGGCTAAAGGTTCAGGTCCGGCTAAAGCCGGACACTACACACTCGGATTTGGCGCATGGCGCGACGGGGGCCTGACGATTCACGACGTCACCAATCCGGCAACGCCGCGGCTGCTCGCCCACACGAGCTGGTCGCCGCCGTTTCCAGGCGGCACGCACACGGCGCTGCCGCTTCCCGGCCGCAATCTCCTCGTTGTCGCCGACGAGGCCAACGCCGAGAAGTGCGCGAAGGGAACCTTTTATACCTGGCTGTTTGATCTGCGCGTGCTCGATACACCGGTTTCGATCGGCACATTGCCGACACCCCGCGACCGCGATTACTGCGCGAACGGCACATTCGGCCCGCACAACCTGCACGAGAACCGGCCCGGCAGCATGCGCAGCGAAGACACCATCTTCGCGACGTACAACAACGCAGGCGTGCGTGTCTTCGACATCCGCGATGCGTTCGCACCGAAGGAGATCGCGCACTGGATCCCGCCCACGCCGAAGAAGCTCATTGACCCGAGGCCGAACGTCGCACTCGCCGCCAAGACGGCCGACGTCTACGTGACGACGGACGGCCTGATGTACGTCACGGACTGGAATGCTGGACTGAATGTCCTCGAATACCTCGGCGCCTGATCGCTGATTCCATGAGCGTTCCGGAAAAAAGCGCAGCGATGGAGGAGCGCAGTAATGTCGGTGATCCGAATCCCGACTCCGGTGGCCGGACCGCGCTGCGAGGGCTCGTACGATCGCTGGCCGCCAGCTCCGTGAGCTGGCTGGCCGCCCCAGCCTTCTCGCGCGGTCAGTACATTCGTGTCGGCCTGACCTGCGTAGGGATTCGTCTCACCGACACCACTGCGCTCATGCCGTGTCATCGAGGTACAAACCAATCTCGCAATGTTCTCTACGCATGATGCAGCGTGCGTAAATTGAGGAGGCCGATCAGCGGGATGTGGACCCAGTCGGGACGGTTGTTCAGCTCGTAGGCGAGCTCGTACAGCGCCTTATCGACGATGAACGCACGAAGCAGCATTTCGAAATCGTCGGCGTCGCGGGGGAACAATGACGTCCCTTCGGTGGCAGCCACGTAGGCACGCAGGAACGTGGCGGTGACTTCGGCTTCCCACAGACGCGCCCACGGCGTCAGTCGATCGAGATCCTCCGGCCGTGTCTGGGTGGCGGCGTTGAGCGCCGTCAGCGCGGCATAGCTGAACGATCTGACCATGCCAGCCACATCGCGCAGCGGAGAACATTTCTGCCGCCGTTCGTCCAGCGACCTCGCCGGTTCTCCCTCGAAGTCGAGGATGATCAGGTCCGCCTCCGCGATCAGCACCTGACCGAGGTGATAGTCGCCGTGGCAGCGAATGCGCGCGCCGCACGATCGGAGATGGGCCAGCGCGTCGAAATGCTGCGTCAGTTCTTCTCGATGCGAGAGCAGTTCGATGGCAAGAGGACGTCCCCGATCATCAAGCCGCTCCAGAGACGCCTGGAGCAGTCGCAGTTCATCGGTCGCGTGGTCGCGCATCCGCGTCGCGATCTTTGCGAGATCGGCAGTTGAACACGGTTCGATCGCGAACGCCGGTTCGTCCGCCGTGGCAGACGAGAGCGCAACGTGGAGCTCTCCGGTGCGCCGACCAATCACCTCGGCTCTCGAGAGGTACGGACCGATCACTTCTCCGTCATGTCCTGGCGTCACCTCGGGCAGCGTCTTCACGCGGTCGAAGTACCGACCCAGCTCGGCAACGGTGACGTCCCAGGCGCTGCCCTGATTGGACAGGAACCGCTGCAGCATCACGATCGAGACGGCGTCGCCCCCCTCCTGATAGGTCAGCGTGCCGAGCACTGGTGGCACACGGCTGAAGCCGTGGCTGGTGAGAAATGCGCCGACCTCGATGTCGGGATTGATCCCCGGCTCCAGCCGCCGGAACATCTTCATCACCAGCTGCCAGCCGAAGAGCACCGACGTATTGCTCTGGTCCGGTGTCGTCCGACGGATCGTCTGACGTCCGGCATCGTCCAGGAGCGCGTCGAATACGTGCGGTTCGATGGTGCCCGAGATGCGTCCGCGACGCATCGTGATCTCCCCGTTGTGCTCCAGCACGTCCAGCAGTTTCGCGCACACGCCATCGTCGAACAGCCCGTCGTAGAGGAGACCTTTCCGTGCACCGGTAATGCGGGACAGGACGGCCGTGCCGTACTGCTGGAGGACCGCGTCGGCGTCTGCTTCGCCGGCCATGGTCAGCGGCAGCACGTAGCGTTCGCGGCCGCCATCGCGATACTGCACTTCGACGATCGTGAGGAACGCCGGATGCGCGCCGCGGCGCAGTGTGGTCCAGTCCACGAAACGTGCAGCCGCGATCGGGCGCGCCTTGCCGCCGAACCATCGCTGCCGCTGCAGGAACGGCACGAGCGCCTGTCGCTCGACGATGGTCCGCATGCTGCCGTCCAGGATCGAGTCCCAGACGACGCCGGCGAAGAGGGATGGTACGGCCGGGTGTTCGTCGCCAATCGGCGCCGTCCGCGCCGTCGTCGAGACGACCACTTCCTGCAGCCGGAACCAGTAGAAGCCGTAGGGCGCGAGGGTCAGGAAGTACGGGTGTTCGCCAATCTTCGGCAACTGCGTCTGCCCGAGGAGCTCCACCGGCGTCAGGCCGGCGAAGGGCGCGAGCGGAATCTCGACCGGCTGCACGGCGCGTGAGAGGTTCGCCACGCACAGAATCGTCTCGCCCTCATCGCGCCGCACGTACGCGATGACCTTGCGGCTGTCGGTCCGAATGAACTCGAGCGACCCGCGGCCGAAGACCGGGTGCTGCCGGCGCAGGGCGATCAGGTGCTTCATCCAGTGGAGCAGTGAAAAGGGCGAGCGTTCCTGCGCCTCGACGTTGATCGCCTCATACCCGTAGACCGGGTCCATGATGACGGGGAAGTAGAGCCGCCCCGGATCCGCGCGCGAGAAGCCGGCGTTACGGTCGCTGCTCCATTGCATCGGGGTGCGAACGCCGTTGCGGTCGCCGAGATAGACGTTGTCGCCCATCCCGATCTCGTCGCCGTAGTAGACGATCGGCGTTCCCGGCAGTGAGAGCAGCAGGCTGTTCATCAGCTCGATGCGCGGCCGGCTGTTCTCCATGAGCGGTGCCAAGCGGCGGCGGATGCCGACGTTGAGCCGCATCTCCGGATCGGCGGCGTACTGCGAGTACATGTAGTCGCGCTCTTCGTCGGTCACCATCTCGAGCGTCAGCTCGTCATGGTTGCGCAGGAAGATCGCCCACTGGCAGTTGTCGGGAATCTCCGGCGTCTGATTCATGATCTCGACGATCGGATGGCGCTCTTCCTGCCGCAGGCCCATGAAGATGCGCGGCATGAGCGGGAAGTGAAACGCCATGTGGCATTCGTCGCCGTCGCCGAAATAGGCACGGACGTCGGACGGCCACTGATTCGCTTCCGCGAGCAACACGCGCCCGCTGTAGTGCGCATCGAGCTCCCGCCGGAACCGCTTGAGGATGTCGTGCGTCTCTGGAAGGTTCTCGTTGATGGTCCCTTCCCGCTCGATGAGGTACGGGACGGCGTCGAGGCGGAAGCCGTCAACGCCCATGTCCAGCCAGAAGCGCATCACGCCGAGCATCGCCTCGAGCACGAGCGGGTTGTCGAAGTTGAGGTCCGGCTGATGCGCGAAGAAGCGGTGCCAGTAGTACTGGCCGGCCATCTGGTCGAACGTCCAGTTGGACCGCTCGGTATCGACAAAAATGATTCGCGTGTCGCTGTATTGGGTATCGTCGTCGCTCCAGACGTAGAAGTTGCGCTCGGGCGAGCCCTTCGGCGCGCGCCGCGCGCGCTGGAACCACGGGTGCTGGTCCGACGTGTGGTTGATGACGAGCTCGGTGAGGACGCGCATGTTCAGCCCGTGCGCGGCGTCGAGGAAGCCCTTGAAGTCGTCGAGCGTGCCGTACATCGGATTGATCGACGTGTAGTCCGCGATGTCGTACCCGTCGTCACGCAGCGGTGACGGGTAGAAGGGCAGGAGCCAGATGCATGTCACGCCGAGGTCGCTGAGGTACGGCAGCTTCTGTGTGAATCCTGCGAAATCACCGATGCCATCGTTGTTGCTGTCGTAGAAGCCGCGCACGTGCGCTTCGTAGATGATGGCGTCCTTGTACCAATGAGAGTCTGTCATGTGTTCGTAGGGCACCCCTTTAGGGGTGCCTGCTCACAGAGGGGTGTCTGATCTCAAAGATGTGAGCCATGCGTTCAGCGGGCTCGAGGCGGACGTAGTTCCACGCCCCTCGCCACATGTATGTCGCTTCATCGAGCAGGTCTTCGACCACGTACGGTGCATCGGGCGCGATGCCCAGTTCGTGAATCGGCACCTCCACCCATCCGTGCTGCATGTCGTGCGGCGTCGTATTGGCAGCCACGAACACGAGATCGCTGCCGGACTTCTTGCTGAACCACAACAGCGCGTCGGCGCTGGAACCGTGGAAGCGGAGCGTGGCGTTCTGCTGTAACGCCGGATGATCCCGGCGAATCGTGTTGACGCGGGCGATCAGTTCCTTCAGATTGCCGGGCTGATTCCAGTTGCGCGGCTTGATCTGGTACTTCTCGGAGTCGAGGTACTCCTCCGAGCCATGCCTGATCGCAGTGTTCTCACACAGCTCGAAGCCGCTATAGACGCCGTAGCTCGCACCGAGCGTTGCGGCAAGTACGAAGCGCACCTCGAACGCCGGCCTGCCGCCGCGCTGCAGGTACTCATGAAGGATGTCCGGCGTATTGGCGAAGAAGTTCGGCCGCAGGTACTCCATCACTTCCGTCCGCGTCAGCTCGGTGAGGTATTCGCGAAGCTCGCTGGCCGAGTTGCGCCAAGTGAAATAGGTGTAGGACTGCGTGAAGCCGGCCTTCGCGAGGTACCGCATCACTTTGGGTCGGGTGAACGCCTCGGACAGGAAGACGGCATCGGGGTGCGCGCGCTTGATGTCCGCGATGCACCACTCCCAGAAGCCGAACGGCTTGGTGTGCGGGTTGTCGACGCGGAAGATCCTGACGCCGTGCTCGATCCAGAAAAGAAACACGTCCCGCAGCGCGGTCCATAGTCCCGGGCGGTCGCTGCTCCCGAAATCGAACGGATAGATGTCCTGGTATTTCTTCGGTGGATTCTCGGCGTACTTGATCGAACCGTCGGGGCGATGCCTGAACCATTCCGGATGCTCATGGACCCACGGGTGATCAGGCGAGGCCTGAAACGCAATATCCAGAGCAACGTCGAGCCCCAGGTGCGATGCCGTTTCCACGAAGCGGTCGAAGTCGTCGAGCGTTCCAAGGCCCGGTTCGATGGCCGTGTGCCCGCCGTCATCGGAACCGATGGCCCACGGGCTGCCCGGATCGCCGGCGCTGCTCGTCAGCGAGTTGTTGCGTCCCTTCCGGTGGGTCCGCCCGATCGGATGGACTGGCGGCAGATAGACGACGTCGAAGCCCATGGCGGCGATGTCCGGGAGACGGGCTTCGGCTTCGCGGAACGTGCCGCTGCGCTTCGAATCAGATGTGCAGGACCGCGGGAACATCTCGTACCACGCGCCGAAGCGTGCCCGCACCGGATCGACCGTCACACGCAGGACCCGGTCGTAGGTGGTTGATTCGCTTCGATCCGGCCGCGCAGCCACGAGCGTGCGCAGGTGGGGGTCGCGTGCGGCGTCCACGCGTTCGGCTTGCGGCCTGCCGCTCCGAAGGAGATCCGCGATCTCGAGGATGCGGTCGTCGTCTTCATCGGTCCGCCTAAAGCCGGACACTACGTCGCCGGTCCGGCTGAAGCCGGACACGACATCGCTCGTAGTGTCCGCCTTCAGGCGGACCAACGAATCGAGCAGCTCCGCTCCCTCCAGCAACTCGCTGGCGACGTCCTGGCTCGCGTCGGCCTTCGCGGTCAGTTCTCTGAGCCACGATCCGAAGCGATCGATCCAGGCTTCGACGGTGTACTCGTATTCGCCGAGTTCGGTGACGGTGAACGACGCGCCCCAACGGTCATCTCCGAGTTCCGTCAGGGGAATCTCGTCCCAGAGTTCTTCCCTGGGCCCCCGGCCTTCGGCCTTGGGCGGCCCTTGGCCCTCGGCCTTGGGCCCTTGGCCTTCGGCCTTGGGCCCTTGGCCTTCGGCCTTAGGCCTCCCCTCTGGGGCACCTGCCAATCGATATTTCAGAACGCCGGCAACCAGGTCATGCCCATCCGCAAACACGTCCACCGTGATCGACACGGACTCTCCCACGGTCCGTTTGACCGCAAACCGTCCACCGTCGATCTCCGGCTGCAGCCGCTCGACCACGAGGCGCCGTGCATCGACGCCCGTGACGAGGTCCGCTGCTACCCGGTGGTCGGCGGCACGGCGACCCGGCGTTCGCGACGGTCTTCGTTCAGGGTGAACAGCGCCAGCGTGCGTCCCCGCAGCGGGTACTGCACTTCGCCGTTCCACCTGTCTTCCGGAGTCGTCGCGCAGATCGTGTCGATCACCCGTAGCCACGACTTGCCCTCATCGGTCTTCGGCAGCACGAACGGCACGTCGCGGTCGTGCGCATTGAGCAGCACGAGCACGGTGTCGCCTGTCACCTGCCGTCCCCGTTCGTCCACATCGTCGATGGCATTGCCGACCATCAGCACGCCAAGCGATCGCACCGACGGTGCGTTCCACGTCTCGTCGGTCATTTCGCGGCCGCTGGGATCCAGCCAGTAAATGTCTTTGACGCCGGCGCCGCGGATGGAGCGCCCCTGGAAGTACTTGCGCCGCGTCATCACCGGTTCATGCTTGCGGAAGGCCACGAGGCGGCGCGTGAATTCGAGAAACGCCTGCTGATCCGCGTCGATGTCCCAGTTCGTCCAGCTCAGCTCGTTGTCCTGGCAGTAGGCGTTGTTGTTGCCCTGCTGGGTGCGGCTCAACTCGTCGCCGCCGCTGATCATCGGCACGCCGACCGAGAGGAGGAGCGACGCCATGAGATTGCGTTTCTGCTGGCCGCGCAGCGCGACGACGTCGGATGCGGTCGTCGGTCCCTCGACGCCGCAGTTCCAGCTCAGGTTGTGCGATTCGCCATCCTCGTTGTTGTGCGGGTTGGCGTCGTTGTGCTTGTCGTTGTAGCTGACGAGATCGTTCAGGGTGAAGCCGTCGTGCGCCGTGATGAAGTTGATGCTGGCGTACGGCAGACGGCCGCTTCGCTCGTAGAGATCGTTGCTGCCGGCGATGCGCGTGGCGAGCTCGGCGACCCCGCGGTCGTCGCCCTTCCAGAACGCGCGCATGGCGTCGCGGTACTTGCCGTTCCATTCCGTCCAGAGGACGGGAAAGTTGCCCACCTGGTAGCCGCCCGCGCCGAGGTCCCACGGCTCCGCGATCAGCTTGACCTGTGAGATGACCGGATCCTGATGAATGATGTCGAAGAAGGCGCCGAGCCGATCGACCTCGTACAGCTCGCGCGCCAGCGTGCTCGCCAGGTCGAAACGGAACCCGTCGACGTGCATCTCTTCGATCCAGTAGCGGAGGCTGTCCATGATCAGCTGCAGCACCTGCGGGCTCTGCATGTTCAGCGTGTTGCCGCAGCCGGTGAAATCCAGGTAGTAGCGCAGGTTGTCCGGGACGAGGCGGTAGTAGGTCTGATTGTCGATGCCGCGCAGCGACAGGGTCGGCCCAAGCTGATTGCCTTCCGCGGTGTGGTTGTAGACGACGTCGAGAATGACTTCGAGGCCGGAGCTATGGAGCGCCTTCACCATCCGCTTGAATTCGCGGACCGACTCTTCCGCGTTCGCGGCGCAGGACGAATACCGCGTGGACGGCGCGAAAAAGCCGAGCGTGTTGTAGCCCCAGTAGTTCGACAGCCCGCGCTCGACCAGATGCCGGTCGTACGACGGATAGTGCACCGGCATCAACTCGACGGCCGTGACTCCGAGCTTGAGCAGATGGTCGAGGGCCGGCTCCGTCGTGAGCGCAGCGTAGGTACCGCGCAGTGGTTCGGGAATGGCCGGATGGAGCTCCGTGAAGCCCTTGACGTGCATCTCGTAGATGACCGTCTTGTGCCATGGCGTGCGTGGCGGCCGGTCGTCACCCCACGTGAACGCGGTGTCGATGACAGCAGCCAATGGGGCGAAGGCGGCGTTGTCGCGCGTGTCGAACGACAGGTCCGCCTCCTGATCGCCGATGCGATATCCGAAATTCGAGTCGTCCCAGACCAGCGGCCGCGCGATCGACCGCGCGTAGGGATCGAGCACGATCTTGTTGGGGTTGAAGCGGTTGCCGTTGGACGGTTCGTACGGTCCGTGCACGCGATAGCCGTACAACTGACCGGGCCGGACGTCCGGCGAATAGCCATGCCACACCATGTCCGTGTGCTCAGGGAGTGGGATACAGACTGACGGTCCAATGGCGTCAGTTGAATCAAACAGGCACAGTTCGACTCGTGTGGCGTGGGCCGAGTAGATCGCGAAGTTGACGCCAAGACCTGTCCAGGTAGCCCCCAGGGGGTACGGTTGACCTGGCCAGACGCGCATAGATTGGTCATGAGCTTCAAGATTCAGGCCGACCTTCGCGCCTGGTCTACGGTCGCGCTACGTCGGAGAGCCTCAGCTATGCGGGCGATGAGCTTGCACGTATTACGGAATGGGGCGAAGGTGACCGTGGAGGCGCCGATGAAGAACGACGAACGGCCGTTCCCACCGCACGAGCCGATTCCAGGCGAACGCGATCCAGGGAATCTGACGAAACGCGAACCGGGCAGCATGGGCGGTCGCTCCGCAGGCGAAGACATTCCGGCGAGCAGTCATCTGCCGTGGCTGGACGACGTGACGGCGAGTGAACACGCGCACGAGGGCGGACTGCCTGCGAATAAGACACTCGATCGATGAACTCGCAATGCGCGGCGCGTGCGGAGGAAACGGATTTACAGGAGGCACGGAGTCACGGAGACGCACGGAGTTGTGAAACCACGAAGATCACGAAGATCGCGACGAACTGAGGGCCGTTCGATTGGCCGCCGAAGGCGGCCTGCCCTGACATCACTGCTGTCGGCATGCTTCGCACGCCGACCAATCGAACGGCCCCTCCGTGCGTCTCCGTGACTCCGTTTCTCCTGTGAAGCCGTTCCCTCCGTAATCTCCGTTTCCTCTAGCGTTTTGCGAGATCCGATCGGGCGAGAACAGATCGCTCGTTCGAGGGTGAATCGAGCGGGATGAGCGAGAATCGCATCGCCAGCCGGTTGGTCTCGATCGGCGAGAGTTCAGTGGTCGCGCTGTCGGTGGACAGGACGTCGCGCAAGCCGAATACGGGGCGCATCAACCCGGTTTGCGAGTGCGCCGTTGTTGTCAGCAACACGTGACCCAGTTCGTGGGCGACCACGCGCCCAATGAGCAGCCCGCCTCGATAATCCCGCTCGCCCTGGGTGGCCACGGCCTGGTCGAAGGCGCTGGTCTGTCCGAGCATCTTGAAAGCGCGCGGCGCTGACACGTAGATCGTCTGAGCGCGCCCGAGAAAGACCGTCAGCCCGAGTGCGTCAGCGCTCGACCGGCCGCCCTGTGTCAGGAGCTCACTTGCGTCGAAGATGATCGGCACAACCGCGCGGCACGTCTCCGCCGCCGGCCCCGTCCACGTGAGCGCGATCCCCTGACGGATCCAGATGCGCGAGGCCTCTTCCTTCACCGTATTGAGCGCCGCCCCCGACAAGTGATCCGCGATCGTGAGGTGGATGCAGACGGAAGCGGTATTGCGATAGCGATGCGACGGGTCAGCGAACCCCACACCCTGTAACGCGCCACACGCGAGTGCCGCGATCGCGACGGCTTTTCGAATGCTCCCCACCACGCAGCGTCCTCCGATCGTCCCTTCCGCTCACTCTATTGACGATGCGACGCGGGGATGCGTTAGTCGCGAAATTGTGAAATCGCTATTTCGACATCTCGGATCGCGCGAGCAGCGACGGCAGTCGCTGTCCCGGTGAGCCCACGCGGACGAGTGTGAATCGCATCTCGAGACGATCGGTCTGTTGCGATGAGAGCGTGATGGTCTGGTCCTCGTCCGACAGCACGTCCTTCAGCCCGAACACCGGTCGCATCAGTCCGGTCTCCGAGTGTGAGAGTGTCGTCAGCAGCACGTGACCCAGTTCGTGCGCGACCACCCGGCCCAGGAGCGTGCCGCCACGGAAATCGCGCTCGCCCCCGCTGCCCAGCGTCTTGTTCTGCTGCGTCACCTGCGCCAGCATCACAAAGGCGCGCGGGACCGAGACGTAAATGGTCTGTAACCGTCCGAGAAACACCGTCCGGGCAAGTGCCGAGTCACGAAATCCGTGCGCCAGTCTCAGCAGCTCACTCTCATCGAAGACCAGGGAAACGACGGTCGGGCATGCCTCCGGCACCGGCTGTGTCCATGACAATTGGATCCCGTGACGAATCCAGATGCGTGAAGCTTCGTCTTCGAGCGTCTTGAGCGTCGAACCGGACAGGTAATCGCGCTCCGTCAGCCGGACGCAGACGGATGCGGCGTCGCGATAGGGATGCAGCTGCCCGGAGAATCCCACGCCAGCACACACACTGAAAACGATCGCGATGATCGCGGCACTCTTTCGAATGCATCTTCCCGCAGTGGTGCTTGCCACGGTGCAGTGCCCTCCATATCAACCGGACAGGGGACCCGTGCTAATAGACGCGCAACACACACATCGGTTAGCTAGTTGTATTAACGGAACCTGAATGGGAAACGAACGGTGTGTGCGTTCCTGCTAACCCAATTGACGCCGCGTGGTGGGAATTTGTTCGCTGCGATTTTGTTAAATCTGCGGAGAGCGTCTGTAATGTTTGTCACGAAACGCACCGCACCCGCGTTGTTGTTTGAAACGTAATTAGCGGGGATCAGGGATCGGGATCCGGGATCCGGGATCCGGGATCGGTGATGGGGGAGCAGGGATCGGGGATCCGGATTAAGAGAGAGCGGCGACGATCATCGCGCCCACCGCAAGAGCGGCCGCGACGCTGCCGATGATCAACGTCATGCGCAAACGGCGCTGCAGATCTTCTTGGGCGAGCGTGAGAGCTTGCAGTTGCTCCGCCATCTGCTGCACCACACGCGCCGTCTCAACTGATGTCTTCTCGAGTTCGTCGAGGCGACCCTCGAGGCTGCGATGACGCTCGTTGACTTTGCTGGACTGAGTGGCGAACAGCGATCGTGCGGCGGAGAGGATTGACGGGCCGTGTGTGAGGATGGCCGCCCAGGGGATCGGAGGCATATCCACATTGTGACGCAGAGAATCCATGCGCTGCGCGTTTAGCTCAGTGGTGCCGGCGATCCGAATCCCGACTACGGTGGCCGGACCGCGCTGCGAGGGCTTCTACGATCGCTGGACGCCAGCTCCGTGAGCTGGCTGGCCGCCTCAGCCTTCTCGCGCGGTCAGTACGCTCGAGTCGGCCTGACCTTCGTAGGGATTCGGATCACCGGCACCACTGAGCTCATTCAGGCAAAATGCGGCGGCAGTACGGCGGCTGGCGCCTTCTGGAGCGAAAGCCTCGAACGATGCCGATCAGCGTCAGAGGTAAGACCGCGAGAAGGCTAGGACTCCGGCGAGGTTGAGCCGCGCTGCGAGGCGCGGCGACCCGAGCGGCCATCGATCGGAGCGGCCCTCGAAGCGGTCTTCGGCGTCGTGAGCGGCTTCGCGGAAGAAGGTGCCAGACGCCGCTGCCGCCGCGTCACCGAGGGTAGACAGCCAGGACCAAGTGTGGCGTAGGAATAAGTGTGTGGGGCGGGTGACGGGTCTCGAACCCGCGACTTCCTGAGCCACAGTCAGGCGCTCTACCCCTGAGCTACACCCGCCATTTCAGTGGTGCGCGAACCACTAACTTTAGCACAGCGGTTTTGGGGTCCGGCGAAAGCGGGCACGACGTTTCGCTCGGGATACCATCGGTTTCGCTCGCGATACCATCGCACCACCGTTCATGAGTCAGCTTCGGGATCTGGTCCGGCGCATCGCGCCGAACACGGGCATCGCGCTCGTCGCCGTCGTCATCTTTCACCTGCTCTCGGTCTCGTCCGGAAAGATCGACGTGAACCAGGGCCGTGGATGGGACGGCCGCGCCTATGCGGAGATGGCGAGTGTGTCGCTCACCGAAGGGAACGCGATCACCCGCGTACGGCCGCTGCTGATCCTGCCGGCGGCAGCGCTGAACCGCCTCGGCGTCGAGATCATTCAGGCGTTCATCATCTGCAACTACGTCTATGCCTTCGCGCTGGCGCTGGCGGTCTGTGCGCTGCTGGATCTGTTCGCGGTCTCGTGGCCCGCCAAATTGACGATCGCTGCGAATGTCGCGTTCTGCATCCCGTCGGCAAAGATGTTTGCGTTCTATCCAGTGCAGATCGATCTTGGCGTGCTGGCGGTGATGACCTGGACCGTCTATTTCGCGACCGCGGGCCGACACGGTGCAGCGGCCTGCTGCGCTGTGCTGGCGGCGGTGTCGCGGGAGTTCGCGATAGCCGTCCTGGTGTACGGCGTCGTGGCCGCGTGGCGCGCCGGGCTTCGGCCGTGGAAAGCCGCCGCCTTTTATCTGCCGGCGTTCGCCGCATTCGCGGCCGTCCGGATCTGGGCCGTGAGCGTCGGCCCGCCGAAGGACGTCGCTTATGTGACCATCTCGTCTGCGCTGGCCAACCTGCACACGTGGCAGTCTCCGCTGTTCGTTCTCATGTTCGTCTACTTCACGCTGACGCTGTTTGGCGGGCTCACCATGAGCCTGCTGGCACGTCCGGTCTGGCTGGCGCGACAGTTTGCGTCGCGCTGGGAGTTATTGGTGTTTCTGGCGCCTGTTGTTGCCGCTGCGGTCGCGGGCAACATCGACATCTGGCGATACCTCGCGTTCGCGCTTCCGGTGGTCGTGCTGCTGCTCGGCCCCTATGTGCAGTCATTGAACGAATCGCAACTGCGGCAGGCGATGATCATCATGACGCTCGTCACGCTGCTGACGCAGCGTCCGTTCGAGCAGATGAACGCCGACAGCTACTTCCGCGACTGGTTCCCGCTCTACGAACGGCCCGAAGGGCTGAGCGCGGCCTGGTCGTACAGGATTCTTGCGACGATGCTGTTTGGTGGTGCGTTGGCAGCGTTGACGTCACGACTGGGCGGTCGATCCAGCCAGGCCATTGAATAGACTCCGGATCAATCACGACGCGGCGGCAGCGGTGGCGTTGTTGTTCGTGGCGCTGACCGCGTTGTGGGTGGTGTCCGATGGGGCGCCCGTCCCACCGACCATCGACGCCCGCATCCGCCAGACGCCGGCGCTGACTCCACAACCTTTGGCAGTTGGCAGTTGGCGGTTGGGAGTTTCCTGGGATCCGTATGAATTCGGCGGCCGTCTCCGCACCGCGGAGCCGCAGACGTTCCTGTATCCGCCGGTGCTGCGGACGTGGGCGTCGGATGCGTGGCTCACGCTGGTCAGCTACGTCCTGCACGTCTGGCTCGGGGCCTTCGCCGTCTATGTATTAGCGCGTCGTTTAAACGTCGGCCCACTGACCGGGCTCATGCTGGCACTGGCATACATGCTGGCCACGACGCTCGCGGTTCCACCGGCTCGCGTGAGCGCGGAGGTTGTGTTCAGGGCCGCATGGCTGCCGTTGCTCGCCGCAGCAATTCTGACAACGGGTCCGGCCAAAGCCGGACACTACATCGTGGCGATCGGCGTCGTTATTGCCTTCGCCGGTTCTCCTCGCACGCAGGCATACGGCCTCCTGACGTTGGTGGCGGCCTACGCGTTCGCGGTTGTCTGGAGAGTGACGCCCCTGAAAGGGGCGCCCTTCGGAGTCGCGCTGCTGATCCTGGCGATCAGCGCGCCCGCCTCGTTTCCGACACTGCGTCTCTGGCGCTCGGCACAGCGAAGCGGCGGCCTGATGTCGAGCGAGCCCTTCAACGGTTCGTGGCGGGCGGATTCGGCGCAAGGCGTCGGCATCAATCCGGAGCTTGCTGATGCACTGCGTCAGCTCCGTCCGGCGCGAGTGATCAGCACCTGCGCCGACATTGTGGACGCCGTACACCTGCGTGCGCTCGGTGTGCGGAGCGTCGGTGGATACGGCGGCGTCTACGCGGCGGACTACGCGACGTTCGTCAACCTGATTCGGAACCAGACGCCCACAGCGCCGTTGCCGTACGTCGGCATGGCGCGAAGCGGACAGCCCAGGCTCGACCTGCAGCAGTTCCTGAACGCGGAATACCAGGTGACGTGCGAACCGGATCAAGGCGAGCTCGTGAAACACGTGGACGAGGTGAGGATCTACCGCACGCCGACGCTCGGCGCCGCGGTCTGGACCTGTTATCCAAACCGCGTCGGACGGAAGGAAGCCGAATACCGGCTGGCCACACGCCGATACGACAAGACGCTCTCGCTGCGGAATCCGGGCCCGAAGATCAACGTCCGGTGGGCGCCGGACGTGGATGACGCCGGGCGCGAGGCCGCGGAGATGAAATTCCATCTGGTCGAGGATGGGCAGCCCGAAGGCCGGACGCGGCACTATGAGCTGCTCGATCCTTCGCGTGAGAACGTGGAGGCGATGGTGACCAATCCAGCCGTCGAAGACACGGCCGGCCTGGATCGCCTGACGCTCGCGTTCAACACCCTTCCCGAACCGCGGTTCGACGAGCGCCCGACCGAATGGCTCATCGGCCTCGAGCCATGCCCCGAATTGCGCCGGGCATCACTCGTCAACCAAACGGACGAAGGCCGGACCATCGTCGACATCGACGCGCCAACGGATGGCGTCGTGCTCTTTTCGGAAACGTTTTACCGATCCCGGACCGCCCTCGTGGATCAGGAGCCTGCGTCCGTGTTGAGGGTGAATCTCGCGTTCACGGCGGTTCCGGTGCCGGCGGGCCGGCATCGCGTCCAACTCGATGTGAGGCCCGAGCCTCGACGCACGTATTGGGTCGTGTCGGTGCTCGGAATGGCAGTGTGGGGCGTGACGTTCGTAACCGGACGGCGCAGGCGTCTCAGTGCGCGCTGACGACCTCGAGCAGCTGTTCGGGGGTCGTTTCCAGGAGCGCGCCCTTCTCAATCCGCACGCCGACGCGGTGCACGTGCCCGGCGCGTGTGCCCTTGGCTTCGTACATCAATTTGTCTGCGCGCGCGAGCAGTTCGTGCGCGATCTCGCGCGCCATTGGCCGCCGTTCGGCAACGGTTCCGAGTCGTAGCACGACGACGCCCACATCGACGCGCACTGGCTTGCGG
Organism: Vicinamibacterales bacterium; assembly: GCA_035647075.1. Taxonomy (GTDB): domain Bacteria; phylum Acidobacteriota; class Vicinamibacteria; order Vicinamibacterales; family UBA2999; genus Gp6-AA40. The sequence continues at coordinate 20,265 of DASROF010000121.1, forward strand.
GCCAGACGTGCATCCTCGGTGGTCCAGTCGAAGCGCTCGACCGCTTCGCGGAAGCGTTCGGCAATGATCCACGCGTCGTTCGGGTGATCGAGTTCGGGAATCAGGAAGCAGAACTCGTCACCGCCGAAGCGGGCGTGCAGCTCCTGAGACGTCCGCGGGTCCAGCGCTTCCTGCGCAATGAGGTCGTCGGACCGGATCTGTTCGCGGAGCAGCCGGGCGACGCGATCGATGATGCGGTCGCCGAGGGCGTGTCCGAGCGTGTCGTTGTACCACTTGAACGACGCAATATCGACCAGGCCGACCGCGCTCCAGTGTCCGCGCTGTTCGAGCGCCAGGAACGCTTCGAGCTGCTCGATGAAGCGGCGGAAGTTCATCAGACGCGTCTTCGGATCCCGGTGCACCCGGTCGGTGAGGTCCGCGACCAGCTCCTCGAAGTAATTGGAGATGCTGCTGACGGTCGCATCCCGGGCCGACAGCTCGTCGCGCATCTTGCCCATGCGATCGGCGAAGCCGGCTGAGATCGCCTGAATCGCGTCCTGCTTGGACTGCTGCCACAGCCGTTCGTGCTGCATGAACACGTTGTCGATCGCATCGAGCAACGCTTGTTCCTGATGAGCTGCCAGGTGAAGCTGCTGGCGGACCCACTCATGGAGGTCCGATCGTGTGCCGGGCGTTTCTGCGTCCGTTAGTAACGACTTTCGCATCCTCATGTGCCAGTTCAGGCAAAAATGCTTCAAACGATGTGCCGTCGGCCCTGGCGCTCCGCGCGGCAGCAGACGCTCAACACCTGAGGTAGAGTTTTCAATGGATCACCCGACGGTCATTCACCCGGCGCGTTACGCGCAGTGGCGCCCCGACAAGATGGGAAAGGCGACGCTGTTCGAGTCGCCACGTCTGCTCGTCGGGCTCAATGCCTTCGAGCCAGGTCAAGTGCACGAACTCCATGCCCATCAAGGGATGGACAAGCTGTATTTCGTGGTCGAAGGCGACGGATTGTTTCTGCTCGAAGGGCGCGAGCTGGCGATGCGAGCGGGGGAGTTGATGGTCGCACCCGAAGGGGTGCCTCACGGCATCCGGAATACGGGCTCCGGACGGCTGCTCGTTCTCGCGGTCCTGGCACCTGCGCCGTAAATGCATTGTGCGACAGCATGACTGTCTGTTCCGGCTACACAGAATTTCTTATTCCCTTCACTAATCCCTTTTGACCCTCACATGACCACACCTGCGACGTCGTTTACCCCGCCGTCACCCGGCTCATGGGAACTGGAACAGACACATCTCACACGTGCGCCGTCCGTGTTTACCGCCTCCGTGTTTCCGGACGCGATGATGGCCGGCTTCAAGGCCGGCTCTCGGAACTACGGCGTGCTGCTCGACTACCTGGACGTGGCGGTCATCAATCGCTTCATCTACTACGCCCCACGTCCGGTCGGCGCGCCGAAGGGCGCCAAAGGCACGCCACCGAAGCTCCTGTTTCAGATCCTCCAGCGCGTGCATCCCGAGCTGCGACGACGGATCCGGCGGGCCAGTGAAGTGTTTCGCGACCGCGCGTGGCGCCAGGACCTGGAGTGGTGGGATCGCGAGCGGCGTCCGGAACTGGCCGCGAAGGGGAAGGCGCTGCTGTCCGAAGACCTCGCGAAGGCCACCGACGCGCAGCTTGCCGATCACATGCGGCGGGCAACCGCGCTCCTCAAGGAAGCGGTCTTTACCCACCACCGCCTGAATTTCTGTTCGCTGATCCCCGTCGGGGACTTTCTGATTCACGCCATGAATTGGACCGGACTCAGCGCGGGCGATCTGCTGCAAGCGATGCTTGGCCTGTCTCCGGTGTCGGCGGGCGCGACCGAGGAACTGGTGGAATTGCGCAAGGCGCTTCTCAAGACGCCGGATGCCCTGGCGCTCGTGAAGTCCAGCGCCGACGATGCGGCGGTGCTCGCACAACTCCAATCGAGACAGGATGGCGTGGGGGCGGCCGCGCGTGCCTACGTGGACGTGGTCGGCTTGCGGATCCTCGGCGCTTACGACGTTGCCGATCGGCATACGCGTGAACATCCCGACATGATCATGAAGGTGATCAGGGCCTCGGTGACTGGCGAGGAGATGACCCGCCGCGCACAAGCCGCGAAGGCGCTTGCCGCGATCAGGGAAAAGGTGGCGCCGGCGCACCATGCCGAGTTCGACGCACTGCTTGCCGAGGCGCAGAGTGTCTATCGCGTGCGCGACGAGCGCGTGTTTCATGGCGACACGATGGCATCCGGAATCGTCCGGCGGGCGATCCTCGCAGCCGGCGGACGGCTGGTGTCCGAGGGGCGCGCGAAGGATCCGGAAGATCTCGTGGACGCGACGCCCGACGAGATCGTGGCGTTGCTGGAACGACGGCCCGGTCCGTCGGCCGACGAACTTGCCGAGCGCGCGCGGTGGCGCCGTGAGACACCGATGAGTGTGGCGCCGCCCAACCTCGGGTTCGAGCCGTCACCGCCGCCGCCTCCGGAGTGGCTGCCGCCCGATGCCGCGCGCCTGCAGCGCATCACGTCACTGATTCTCAGTTTGATCTTCGACGTGCATAAGGGAGGGGCAGGAGGTCCGGCTAAAGCCGGACACGACGAACGTAGTGTCCGCCTTCAGGCGGACCAGGTGTTGCGAGGTTTTGCCGTGAGCCCGGGCGTCTACGAAGGTCCGGTGCGGTTGATTCGCGACGTCGAGGAGCTCCCGCTTGTTCAACAGGGCGAAGTGCTCGTCGCCTCATCAACCGGTTCGACGTTCAACGTGGTGCTTCCACTCATCGGGGCCATTGTCACCGAGCGCGGCGGCGTCCTCAGTCACGCCGCCATCGTCTCCCGCGAGTACGGCCTGCCGGGGATCGTCGGTTGCGTTGGCGCTACGACCAAGCTGAAGACCGGGATGCGCGTCCGCGTGGACGGCGACAAAGGTGAGGTATGGACGATCGCCTAGTTCCGCTCGCGGACGCGGCAGAGGAGTCGGCGTTTGGCGGCAAGGCCGTGAGCCTCGGCGCCGCGATTCGCGCCGGCCTTCCAGTACCGCCTGGCGTGGCGCTTGGGACAGTGATGGTGGATCGCGTGGCGGACGGAGACGTGGCTGCCATCGAGGTAGTGCTCTCGTCGCCGCATATTCCCGACCAGCGGCTGGCGGTGCGATCGTCTGCGGTGGGAGAAGATTCAGCCGATGCAAGCTTTGCCGGTCAACACGCCACGAAGCTGAACGTCCGCAAGCCGAACGTTCGCGAAGCCGTCCAGGTCGTGTGGGCCTCGGCACGGACCGCTGCGGCGCTTGCGTATCGCACTCGCAAGGGTCTGCCGGCGCATCCGAAGATTGCGGTGGTGGTCCAGTTGCTTGTTGAGCCTGTTGCCGCAGGTGTGTTGTTCACGCGCAATCCGATCAGCGGCGCCGATGAACGGATGATCGAAGCCTCCTGGGGCCTTGGCGAAGCGGTCGTCAGCGGCATCGTCGTTCCCGATCGCGCCACGCTGAATCCACAGGGGATCGTGCTCGACTTCGTCGTCGGCGACAAGGACGTCAAGATCTGGTACGACGAGGATGACGGCACGTCCGAAACGCCCGTGGACGAGGGGTTGCGAAGCGTGCCGTGCGTGGACGAGTCGCACCTCGAGGCGCTGAACGATCTCGCCAACCGCTGTCAGCGCGTCTGGGGGCCAGCCCTCGACATCGAGTGGGCGCTCGGCGGGGACGGCAATATTTATCTGCTTCAATGCCGGCCGATTACCACCCTGGGTTCCTCGACTCCGTGACATTCGCAGACCGGCGCGGATCCGTTCTCGCGTCCGCAGCGCTCGGCGCCGCATTGACGCCGTTGAACTCGACGATGGTCGCCGTGGCGCTGCCCGCGCTGGGCATGGAGTTCAACGCACCCGCGGCAACCGTCACGCTGTTCGTCATTACCGGATACCTCGTGGCGACGATCGTGGCGCAGATGCCGGCCGGCACGATCGCCGATCGCGCGGGCTATGCACGCGCGCTCACCTGGGGACGCTGGACGTTCGGGGTGGGTGCGGCCACCGGCATGCTGGCGCCGTCGCTGCCGATCGTCACGGTCGGACGTCTGCTGATGGCCGCCGGCGGCGCGCTGATCATCCCGACCGCGATGGCGCTCGTCCGCATCGCCTCTCCGCCTGAGCGTCGCTCGCGTGCGTTCGGCATCATGGGCTCGGTGATGGGCGGCGCTGCCGCCCTGGGTCCGGCACTCGGTTCGTGGATGACCGTGCACTTCGGGTGGCGATCGCTGTTCGTGATTAATGTCCCGATCCTGCTGCTATCGTGGATGCTGCAGCCGCGCGTGGCCGAGGACCATGCGGCTGCCGGTCCTCGCCGATCCGGATATTTATCGCTTCTGCGGAACCGCGCGTTCATGACCGGCGCCGGGGTCATCTCTACGCAAAACCTGGCGATGTACTCGCTGCTGATTCAGGTGCCGTTCCTGTTCGGCGGGAGCGAGGGAGCCGGCGCCGGCCTTGGTCTGGCGATCATCGCCATGACGCTCACGATGGCTGCCATCTCGCCGCTCGGCGGCTTGCTGGCGGAGTGGGTAGGCGTGAAGTTGATCGTCGCCGCCGGCGGCATCATTGGCGCGGTGGGCGTCATCGCGCTCGGCACGCTGCCCGCGTCTGCGCTGCCGAGGGACGTGGGCATGCGGCTGTTGATCGTTGGCCTCGGGCTTGGACTCTCGACCGGCCCGGCAAACGCGGCGGCCATCAGTGCCGTGGAGCAGGAGCAGAGCGGCGTCGCGTCAGCGACGATTTCAATGCTTCGCTACTTCGGGGCGATCGCCGGGACGCTGATTCTGAGCTACGCGTTTAAGTCGGGCGCAGACGGTGCCGCCCGCCAGCATCTGGCGATGTGGGCGTATGTCGTCGCGCTGATCGTGTCGGCCGTGCTCGGGATCATGCTGCGGCCACTGCCCGGCCAGCGCTACTTCCGCGCGGTAGGCACCCCTTAACGGGGCGCCCTACGAGCGTGCGCGGGAGAGTGCCCGCGCCAACTGATAGAGCGCCTCTTCGATCGCCGCCACTTCGCAGGCATGGTCCTCGAGCACGGCGCCGAACAGGTCGCGTTCCATCATCGGCAGCGCTTCCCGCACCGCGTTTACCGCGTCCGGCCGGCCGTCACGGTCGAAGGCAAACCGCTCGTGAGATTTCCTGACAGCGTGGAGGAGCGCCAGGTATTCGTGCTCCGCGCCCTGCCGCACCGCGTCAAAGGACTGCTCGTCTGCCACCCGCGCGGCCAGCTCGTTTGCACGTCGAATAACGTCCGTGTCTTCGTCAAGTCCCGGCATCTTCCGATCTTAGCCACCGTAGCCGGGATTCGGATCACGGCACCACTGAGCTCACTCATCCCGCCTTTCGCACCACTCGTCCCACCCCCACCCCTCGCACCTATCGGCCCTTCGCACCTCTCGCACCCTTACTTAGTTATCATTCCGTCATGATGACTCGACGATTCCTCATGGTCGGGCTGGTCTTCGCGCTCGCCCTCAGCGTCGCCTGCCGCCGTGCGGAGGCTCCCGGACGGACCGACACGGCCGACACGAGCAACGTCACTGGCTTCCTCGCCGACGCCAACGCCAAGCTGCTCAAGTTCCTGAACGAAGCGAACGAGGCGGGATGGGTGCTCGGCACCTACATCACCGTGGACACGCAGGCCATTTCTGCCCGCGCCGACGAGGCCTACGTCAACGCGTCCACCGACTACGCGAAGAAGGCCGCGCGTTTTCCAGCGGACGCTGGCAGTCCCGAAGAGCAACGCCAGCTCTCGGTGCTGAAGAACACGATGACCGTCGCGGCGCCGGCCGATCCAAAGAAGACCACCGAGCTGACCACCATCTCGTCTCGCATGGCGGCCGCCTATGGTTCCGGCAAGTACTGCCCGCCGGGAGCGGAAGGGCAGGAGGCGTGCCTCGACGTCGAGGCCGTGACGAAGATCATGGCCGAGAGCCGCGATCCGAAGAAGCTGCGCGAGGTCTGGGAAGGCTGGCACAGCATCGGTCCGCCGATGAAGAACGACTACGCGCGCTTTGTCGAGCTGTCGAACGAGGGCGCGAAGGAAGTTGGCTTTGCGGACACCGGCGCGATGTGGCGTTCGCGCTACGACATGGCGCCGGATGCGTTTGCGAAAGAGCTCGATCGCCTCTGGGGTCAGCTGCAGCCGCTGTATCTCTCGCTGCACGCGCACGTCCGCGCGAAGCTTCACGAGAAGTACGGGGACGAAGTGCCGGCCGACGGCCCGATACCCGCCTATCTCCTGGGCAACATCTGGGCGCAGGACTGGTCCAATGTCTACAGCCTCGTGGCGCCCGCGGGCATGAAGAAGGCGGTGCCGCTGGACGACATCCTCAAGCAGCGCAAGACGCAGCCGCTCGAGATGGCGCGAATCGCCGAGCGTTTCTTCACGTCGCTGGGGTTCGATCCGCTGCCGAAGACGTTCTGGGAGCGGTCGCTCTTCGTCAAGCCGCGCGACCGCGAGGTCGTCTGCCACGCCAGCGCCTGGGACGTCAACAGCGTGGACGACCTGCGCATCAAGATGTGCATCGACCCGACGGAGGAGGACTTCACCACCATACACCACGAGCTCGGGCACAACTTCTATCAGCGGGCCTACGACACCCTGCCGGTGATTCTGCGTGACAGCGCCAACGACGGCTTCCACGAGGCTATCGGCGACACCATTGCGCTGTCGGTCACGCCTGAATACCTGGTCAAGATCGGTCTGATCGACAAGGCGCCCGATGCGTCGGGTGACATTCCGCTCCTGCTCAGTCGCGCGCTCGAAAAGCTGTCGTTCCTGCCGTTCGGTCTGCTGATCGATCAGTGGCGCTGGAGCGTGTTCAACGGTCAGGTCAAGCCCGACGCCTACAACACGGCGTGGTGGGACCTGCGAACCAAGTACCAGGGCGTTGCCGCACCAACGAAGCGCGGGGAGGAGTTCTTCGATCCAGGCGCCAAGTATCACGTGCCGAACAACACGCCGTACGCGCGCTATTTCCTTGCCGCCGTGCTGCAGTTCCAGTTCCACCGCGCGCTCGCGAAGACCGCCGGCTGCACGACGCCGCTCCACCGCTGCTCGATCTACGACAACAAGGAAGCCGGTGAGCGGCTGAAGAAGGCACTGGCAATGGGCGCGTCGAAACCGTGGCCCGACGTGCTCGAAGTGCTCACCGGTCAGCGCGAGATGGACGCCTCGGCGATCGCCGACTACTTCGCGCCGCTCAAGACGTGGCTTGACGAGCAGAACAAAGGGCGGAAGATCGGCTGGCAGTAGGGCACCCCTTTAGGGGTGCCCCCCCGCGCGACGCACCCTTTCGCGCGCCGGTTACGTAGATACCGATGGGCCCTGCGGGGCTCCTCTCATCACTTCAACGGAAGGACAAATGACGATGCGTTTTGCTATGGCTCCTGTGGTGATCCTTGCGGCCGTTCTGATGACGGCGGCGCCCGATGTCGCCAGCGCGCAGCCGCCGCTGCAGAAGGACACCTGGCTGGTTTCAGGAGCACTCGGTCTGGCGATTGATGCCGATGGCAGCGGGTCGCTGACGATCGACGGCGCGGCGGCGTATCCGCTGACCCGCGACCTGGCTGTCGAAGGGGAGCTGGGACATGTGTTCGACATCGCGCCCGGCAACGTCAACGTCGATTCGTCGCTGACGACCGTCCACGCCACCGCGTTGTATTTCATCAACACGTCGTACGTGCTGACGCCGTATCTGGCCGCCGGGATCGGTGCTGGCAAATACTCGGTCGAGTCGAATTCATCGAAATTCAGCACGACGGAAATCGGTTTCAACCTCGGCGCCGGCGCGACGTATCCGATTGGAAGAGCCACCTATTTCCGCGGCGACTTCCGCTACTTCAAGCACATCGACGACGTGCCGTCGATCTGGCGCTTCACCGGCGGCATCGCCGTGCGCATCGGTTCGTAGCGTTTTATTGCGGGAAAACGCGCTTCAGGCCGTCGCAGTAGGCCCACGCTTAGCGGTCGCTGAACACCAGCGCCACCTGGATGTCGACGTCAACAATATGGCGTCTCCGCTGTTTGGTCAGACGAGCGGTAGGCCGATCAGCGGCCGCCTGTGCCAGCGCCACGTACGGCGAAGCAGGAAATCGGGTGGAGCGAGGTTTCCGCGGCGAGTCCCGTCAACGCGTTATCGTCGATGCGAATTAGCCCAGGCGTTTTGTGCCGCGGAGTGGATGCAGCATCGAGTTAGCTCGTACTCGCCGCGGCCAGCGGAAGAATGGCGAGCGAAAACCGATTTCCGGCGCGCATCACCGGCGGCCGCAGATCGGCCTGCCGCTCGTCCGACGTCAGTTTCGCCTCGTACACACGACAGACCAGGAGCGCAGTAATGTCGGCGATCCGAATCCCGACTCCGGTGGCCGGACCGCGCTGCGAGGGCTCGTGCGATCGCTGGCCGCCAGCTCCGTGAGCTGGCTGGCCGCCCCAACCTTCTCGCGCGGTCAGTACATTCAAGTCGGCCTGACCTGCGTAGGGATTCGTCTCACCGACACCACTGCGCTCATGACGTTGTCCTCGCGCCTGCCGCTCGTCCGACGTCAGTGTCGCCACGTACACGGCAGACCAGGAGCGCAGTAATGTCGGCGATCCGAATCCCGACTCCGGTGGCCGGACCGCGCCGGACACGTTGAGGCACGGCGGCACCGAGACATGAGAAACTGATCGCATCCTCAGTGACCTTGCTGCCTCGGTGTGTCGTTCTCAGATATGTCTAGTTGCCGCGCCGTGATCTCGATTCCGAAAACCTGCCAACGCTGCGGCGTCGAGTTCGGGTGCGGCGGCTCGTGCTGCTGGTGTGATGAGGTCGCTCTCGATCCAGCCGTGCGCTCCGAGCTTCAGCAGCAGTTCACCGACTGCCTCTGCCGCGCCTGTCTCGAGGCTGCGGCTGCCGGGACTCTCAGTTCTCCGTCAGACGATCAACCGAGCCAATAACCGGCGTCCGCCGCTCTACTGTTGAGTCTGTTAGAATCCGCTCCCGCGTGATTGGCACCAGGCTCGCTCACTACGACATCACCGCTCACCTCGGGTCCGGCGGCATGGGGGACGTGTATCAGGCCACGGATACGAAGCTTGGTCGCAACGTCGCCATCAAGCTGCTGCCGGCCGCGTTCGCGTTGGATGCCGACCGTCTCTCGCGCTTTCGACGCGAGGCGCAGGCCCTGGCGGCGCTGAATCACCTCAACATCGCCCAAATCTACGGGATCGAAGACACCGGCGATACGTCGTGCATCGTCATGGAGCTGGTGGAAGGCGAAACGCTTCAGGCGAGGATCCAGCGAGGGCCGATCGCCATGGCGGAAGCCCTCGCGATCGCCAAACAGATCGCGGAGGCGCTCGAAGCCGCGCATGAAAAGGGTGTCATCCATCGGGACCTGAAACCCGGCAACATCATGCTGGCGGACGGCAAGGTCAAGGTCCTGGACTTCGGATTGGCCAAGGCCTACGACACCCAGTCGGGGACGACGGATCCCGCGCTCTCTCCCACGATGGTGAGCATGGCTGCCACCAGCGCCGGCGTCATCCTCGGAACGGCGGCTTACATGTCGCCGGAGCAGGCCAAGGGGCGCGCCGTCGACCGGCGCACGGACATCTTCGCGTTCGGGTGCGTCCTCTACGAAATGCTCACGGCAAAGCGTGCGTTCGACGGAGAGGACGTCACCGACATTCTTGGCGCGGTCCTCAGAGTCGAACCCGACTGGAGCCAGCTCCCCGACGGACTGCCGCCCGGCGTTCGCCGGCTCCTGCGTCTCTGCCTCGAGAAGAATCCAAAGAATCGCAAGAGCGACGCGACGGACATCAGGCTCGATCTCGATCACTTGCTGAACGAACCGGCCGCTGCAGCACCCGCGCCGATCGCGATTCCACAGCGTCCCTTGTGGGCACGTGCGATTCCCGTGGTGTCGGCGCTCGTGATTGGCGGCGTTCTGTCCGGCGCCGCAATCTGGAGCCTGCGACCCGCAGCGGCCGCGGGCGGGGTCACGCGTTTTTCGGTGACGCTGCCTCAGGGCCAGACGTTTTCAAATACGGGCCGGAAATTCGTTGCCGTTTCTCCAGACGGCTCGGCCATGGCCTACAACGCGAATCAGCGACTGTTCCTTCGGCAGCTCTCGGAGCTGGACGCCCGGCCGATTCCGGGAACGGAAGCCTTTCAAGCCGTGGTGAACCCGGTGTTCTCACCGGACGGCCGCTCTCTCGCGTTCTGGGCGGCGTCAGATCGCACGCTCAAGCGAATCGCCGTGAGCGGCGGAGCCGCCGTGACGTTATGTCCTGCGGAGTCACCATTCGGTATGAGTTGGGGGGAAGACGGGATCGCGTTTGGCCAGGGTACGGGGGGCATTTTCAGAGTCTCGGAAAACGGCGGCAAGCCTGAGTTGCTCGTCAGCGTCAAAGACAATGAAGCCGCCCACGGCCCGCAAGTCCTGCCTGGAGGGAAGGCGATCCTGTACACGGTGCGAAGCGCCGTTGACAGCGATTGGGACAAGGCAAAGATCTTCGTGCAGTCGCTCGAACCTGGCAGTGCGCGTCAGCTCCTGATCGACGGGGGACGAGAAGCCCGGTTTGTTTCCACGGGTCACATCGTCTACGCCTACCAGGGGACGTTGTTTGCCATCCCGTTCGATGTGAAGCAGTTGAAAATTATCGGTGGGCCGACGCCGGTCGTCGAGGGAGTTCGGAATTCGGGTGGGACCACCGGTGCGTCCCAATTCAGCTTTGCCGACAGCGGAACGCTGATTTTCATCCCAGGGCCGCTTTCGGGTGGGAATTCGGGAGCGTTGCGAACGCTTGCCTTCCGGGACCGCTCGGGCAACGAGCTCGAACGCCTGAAGGTGCCGCCACGAGCGTATTCCTTTCCCAGGGTGTCTCCGGACGGCAAGCTCGTTGCCGTGTCAACGGACGATGACAAGCCGGATGTCTGGATCATCGACGTTGCCGGCACCTCCGCGCCGCGGCAGCTGACGCTGGGAGGCAATAGCCGTATCCCGGTCTGGTCCTCGGATGGCCTGCGAGTGGCATTCAGGTCGAACCGGGAGGGCGACGATTCGATCTTCTGGCAGAAGGCCGACGGAACAGGAACCGCGGAACGCCTCACGAAGGCCGACATCGGAACCTTCCATGTTCCCCTGTCCTTCTCCCCGGATGGCAAGTACCTCGCGTATATCGCCGTCAAAGGGGGAACTGATGCGGCGACGTGGATCTTGTCGCTCGAAGACAAGAAGGCCACTCTCTTTGCAGAGAAGGGAGCAAACGCTACCTTCTCTCCGGATGGCCGGTGGATGGCCTATCAATCCTCTGAAACCGGTGAACCCCAGATCTTCGTGCAGCCGTTTCCTGCGACGGGGGCCAAGTATCCGATCGTCACGGGCGGACATCCGTTCTGGTCACATGACGGCAGCGAACTCTTCTACAATGCCGGCCCGAACCGAATCGGAGTAGTCCGCATCAACACGCGGCCGACGTTTTCATTTGGAGAGCCCTTTGTATTTGCGACCGCGGGGCTTCAGAGCAGGAATCCCCAGGGCAATCCCAGGGTCTGGGACATCGCGCCCGACCATAAGCGGCTGATCGGCGTGACTGACGCGACTGAGGCTGCGACTCCCGGCGAAGTCGTCAACCAGCAAATCGACGTCGTCCTCAACTGGTTTACCGACCTGCGGGCACGGGTTCCGATTCGGTAGGGCACCCCTTTAGGGGTGCCATGCGTCAAATGACGTCGGGAACCACATAGCGCTGATACCACCGCTCCACGGTTGAGCGATGAAGCGCCATCCAGGCCTCGTACACGGACAGGACGTACTGCGTGCGGGTGACCGGATTGACAACGCCACCGCCGGGAAACAAGTGCCGGATGGT
>DASROF010000122.1:0-2347 GCA_035647075.1 Vicinamibacterales bacterium
GATCAAGGCGGCGCTGAAGGTGATTCCGCCGGAGCGGCTGGTGGTGTCGTCGGACTGCGGGATGGGGCGCGAGGGGATGAGCCGCCGGCACGCGTTCTACAAGATGGTGGCGCTGGTGCAGGGCACGAACCTGGTGAAGAAGGAGCTCGGCCTGCCGCTCACCGAATCGCTCGGCGCCGATCCGAAGTTCTCGCTGTTGCGGCTGAAGAAATAGTCGGAAAGATGTAAACCACGAAGACCGCGAAGAACACGAAGGATCAGATGTCCCTGCGCGCTCTTCGTGAGCTTCGTGGCCTTCGTGGTTAATCCTTTCAGGAGCGGAATTGATTAAGGCAGCACAAATCGGTCTCGGCTGGTGGGGAAAGACACTTGTCGAGTCGGTCCAGGGAACGAGCGACAAGATCAAGTTCGTCTCTTGCACGTCGCGCACGAAGTCGGACGACTATGTGGCGTTCGCGAAGGAACAGGGGCTGACCTACGCGGACAACTACGAAGCGATTCTCGCCGACCCGAACGTCGACGCGGTTGTTCTCGCCACTCCGCATTCGCAGCACGCACCGCAGGTGATTGCGGCGGCACAGGCCGGCAAGCACGTCTTCTGCGAGAAGCCCTTCGCGTTGCACAAGACGGAAGCCGAGCAGGCGGTGGCGGCGACGCAGAAAGCGGGCGTCACGCTGGGGCTTGGCTACAACCGTCGTCTCCATCCGGAGATGACGAAGCTCCGCGAACAGATCAAGAACGGCGACCTGGGCACCATCCTCCACGTCGAAGCGACGATGACGTTTCCAAACGCCCTCGCGCTCAAGGCGGACGCGTGGCGCGCACAGCGTGACGAGACTCCCGCCGGGGGCCTCACGCCGATGGGCGTGCATGCGATCGACGGCATGATCGATCTCTGCGGCGAGATCGACACGGTGTACTGCCAGAGCTTCCGCCGCGTGGTGGCGGTGGACGCCGACGACACGACGTCGATGCTGTTCCGCATGAAGGCCGGGATGTCCGGTTACCTCGGGACGATGACCGCCACAGGCCCGGGGTTCAGTTTCCAGGTCTACGGCTCGAAGGGCTGGGTGCGGCTTGAAGGCATGACGCACGTGGCCGGCGCGCCGTCGGAGGAGCGCCGCACGCGTCTGTTCGGCACGTGCAAGTTCCAGCCGGCGAAGGGCCCGGCGCAGACGTGGGAAGCCGCGAAGCTCGACGTGACGCGCGCATCGCTCGAAGCATTTGCGGACGCCGCGCAGGGCGGCCCCGCGTATCCGATTCCGATCAGCGAGATGGTCCACGGCGTGGCCGTGACCGAAGCCGTCGTTCGATCCGCTGAGTCGGGCAAAATCGAAAAAGTTTAGTTATCAGGAGCATCGATGGATCTCGGGAAGGGCCTCGGCCACCTCACGTACTCCACGCTCGTACACCAGACCGACAACTGGGATCAGCTCTGGAAGAGCGTCAACACCTATCTGCCGGCTGTCAAAGCGCGTGTTGCGCCGCACGAGAAGTTCGGCGTCTGCCTGCGCACGTCGGCACCGTCGATTGAACTGCTCTCGACGGAACCCGGCAAGGTCGCCGACCTGAAGCAGTTCTTCGCCGACCAGGACCTTTATCTCTACACGGCGAACGCGTTCGTCTACGGCGTGTTCAAGAAGCAGGTCATTAAGGAAGACGTCTACGAGCCGGACTGGGCCACGCCCGAACGCCGTGAGTACACGAAGAAGGTGGCGAACCTCCTCGCGGAGCTCGCGCCTGAAGGTGTCAACCCGTCGATCCAGACCGCGCCTCTCGGCTTCAAGCCAAAGGTGACAGGCGACGACGTGGTCGAGGCCTACACCTCCAACGTCATCGACGTGGTCGCCCATCTCGTCGATCTGAAGAAGAGGACCGGCAAGACGGTCACGCTCGGCCTCGAGCCGGAACCGCGCTGCTATCTCGAGACGACCGACGAAACGATCACCTACTTCAAGAACCGCCTGTTCTCGGGGGAGACCGCGAAGCGGCTCGCGCAGAAGACCGGCTTGAACGAAGCTGACGCGGCGCAGGCGATGCGCAGCTACATGGGCGTCGTGTTCGATATCGGGCACCAGTCCGTTGGTTACGAAGACATCCCGGCGTCGCTGCAGAAGCTCGTTGATAACGGCGTGCAGATCGTCAAGCTGCAGGAAGCGGCGTCGATGCACATCCCTGATGTCACACAGGACAAGGTGGATGCGCTGCAGACATTTGCCAAGACCATCTACCTGTCACAGACCTGTCAGAAGAAGGACGGGAAGATGACGTGGTTCCTCAACCTCGAGGATGCGTTCGAAGACTGGTCCAGGAACCCGGGGCCGCGCGAGTGGCGTACCCACTTTCA
>DASROF010000123.1:0-3878 GCA_035647075.1 Vicinamibacterales bacterium
AGCTCGTCATCGACGCGTTGCGAATTCTCTTCGAGGCGGCCGGGCGTCGCGTTTCGGGCGCTCGATCCATCACCGAAGCGCTCGCCATCCTCGAACGTGACCCGCCGAGTTTCGCCCTGCTCGACCTGCGACTTCCGGACGGGGACGGCGTCATGCTGGTGGCGCACGTGCGAGCGCGCGGCGGCGTGTCGGTAGCGTTGACCGGCGACGACGATCCGACAACACGGCGGCGGTGTCTCGACGCAGGGTGCGTCGATGTGCTGATCAAGCCGGTGCCGGTGCGAGAGATGATGGCGGTGGCGGAGCGGTGGATCGACTGAGGCGGTGAGCCGCTACTGAACGATCAAGACGTTGAAGATCGCGTCGAGCGGAGCGTCGAACGTGTCCCAGCAGCTGACGTTCGCTACGAGATCGTTCGCGCCGCTGTTACCCCACGACGCGAGGGTGCAGAAGGCGGCCCCGGGTCCGAACACCGAGACCTGGACACCTTCCGTGGCCCCAGCGGGGCGCGCAAGCCCGGCGAATACAATCTGGTATGTTCCGGTTGCTGTCTTTTTCGCCGTGATGGCTCCGCCGGACGAATTCGCGGACGCTTCCCGGACCGGAGTGTAGCCCGTCGTGTTGCCGGTGTTGTTCGCCATCGCGTAGCCGTAGCGGAACCCGGCCCTCCCACGCGTGAACCAGAGCATGCTGAATGGGGAGTTGGCAAAGCCGCCGTTCGAGCCGCGACACGTGACTCCCGTTGATCCTCCCTGCAGCACGAGGTCGTAGGCATTTAGTTGACAGCGTTGATTGTTGTTGCCGGAACCGGAGACGATGAATCCAACCGGCCCTGCGGCTCCGCCGGATTGGGGTCCCAGTCCAACGAAGATCGTCGCGTAGTTGCCGGTCGAGACGTACCCCACGTCGATCTGCCCGCCAGCGGAATTGTATGACGTCGCCGCTGTGTCGGCCGAGTTCGTGGTCGTCATGTCGCCAATCCAGCGCAGGAAGCCCAGCGGCGTCGAGGCGCCGAATGCGCGAGCGCCGACCGCGAGGATGGTGAACTTGCTGTCGGTGTTCGCGCCGCCTCTCCTGACACACGCAACCGTGACGACCAGATCGGCGCCGGACGCGTCCCAGAATAGTGTCTTGCAGTATACCGCCCCGCCGGCGAAGCCAGTCACCTGAACGTTGTCCCGGCCACCCACGGGCCGACCAAGACCGGCGAAAGTCACGGTGTATATGCCCACTTCCGTGCGCGTCACGGTGATCGCCCCGCCGCTCGAGTTGAAGCGAGTCGACGCGGCGGGAGTGTATGGGCTCGTGGCGCTCTCCTGATCGGCGAGCGCATACCCGAGGCGCGCATCCCCGGCGCCGACGGTGACGACCGCCGATCCCGTCTTGCCCTGGAAGTCGGCGAAGATGGTCGCTTGTCCGAGGGAAACGGCCTTCATGACGCCGTTGTTCCCGATCGAGATCACGTTCGGGTTGCTCGAGCGCCATGCATCGGGCCTGAGGTCGGGGATTGTGACACCGTTGCTCTTCGTCGCACTGGCGTGCGCCTGCCCGCTGTCGCCGACGAGGATCCCCGGCAGCACATGGATGGTTACGTCCGTGACCGTGGGAGCGCCGGCAAGCTCGGCGAGCTTGTTACAACCCGTCGTCACCAGACTCGCCAACAGGAGTGCGGCAGCTGCTCGACGCGACATCGCGGAGCACCTCGAAAGCTGGGGATTTATGGTAACACAGCCGATTGTGATGAGCCAGCTAAGGTGGCTGGCCGTCGCCGCAGCGGACGGAGTCTGACCCCAGTTCTTTGAATGGAGTCTGGCCCCAATTCTTGAAATGGAGTCTGACCCCCAACGAAGGATTTTGAAACGGGGAGAGCGTTGATGATCCGTTGACGGCGTGTTGACGCTGGTCTGCCGGGCGCACGTCTACCGTGACTCCGCCGCGCATGTCCAAGTGCGCCAACGAGGAGGATCGGAATGCCCACTGCAGGAACTCCAGCTCGCCTCGCGTTCGTATTTGCCGTCGCCGCGCTCTCGTCGCACCTGCCCATCTCCCTCGGCGCGCAAGATCCGCCGTGCCAGATGAAGGTGGTCTCCTGCAATTACGCCCACTTGTACTCCGGCGAATTCTCGTGGACCAACACACTCAACGGCCCCTCGTCGCAGTTCCACGAACAGGTGACCGTGAGTGTCAAGAATGGCGTTGCCGACTGCCTCGGGACCGTTCGGGAGACCAGCAACGGTCAGACGACCTCTGGGAAGGTTTCCGGTCCAGGGCTCTTCGCCGTGGAATTCGAGCGCGATAGCGCGGACAAACTCGTTTACAGAATCACCGCGGCATGTCCGACCGCCGCCGGCATGGGATCGCCGGTGCAGCGGGCGGAACTCGGGCACCACGATCAGGAGACCTACCAGCAGCGAGCCACGGCGATCGCGCAGAAAGTACTTCAGGGCGGTTCCAACTACCCGGCCCCGGAGACGGATGAGGTGAACCACGTGACCGGCACCGTGCAAGTCGCTTGGAACATCACACGACCATAACGGGTGCGCTAATGCGAAGAATCGGAATGCCGACTTCAGCTTCCACGAGGGCGCGCTCGTTGATTAATGGCGCCGTCACCTCAGCGCTATTGCTCCTATCGCTGACGCCGGGAATCAGTCGAGCGCAGACTCCGGTAGCCGGGGGATTCGTCGCCGGAACTCGAGAGCTCTTCTCGCTCAATCTCGCATCGGCGCCGCCAGGTCAATTGCCGAAAGGCGTCTCGGCTCGGGACGAAAAGGGCAACTACGGCACGACCTTGCCCGACAGTCTCTCCGTCGTTGTGAAGGACGGCGTGCCGATGCTGAAGGCGCTCAAGCCGGTCGATTTGCTCATCGAACTGCAAGAGATGCTGCCTGACGGATTCACGATCGAGTTCGATCTGATTCCGAAGTACTGTTGCGGAGAGGACATCTCGTTCGAGGGCACGCGCGACGTTTCTCGGAGCGACGCATCGATGAACGTCACCTGGTGGCGTGAGTCGATCATCGCCGTCGGCGGCGGCGAGTATGTACAGAGCGAGATGCCCGGGGATCTCAAGGAGATCGTTGGGCTGGCGCCGACTCGGCTGGCGGCAAGCTTTCAGGGCACGTCGTTCAGGCTGTTCACCAACGGGCGAAACGTACTCGACCTGCCCAACCGACAGTTCGTGCACGGCCGAGTACTCCGCGTGACGCTAAGCGGACAGGCCGACGGCGCGGAGAAACCGCTCTACCTGTCGAGGCTGCGCATCGCCGCGACGTCTCCGACGGTTGTCGCCGCGAACAGCACAAACATGACGACGCTCGCAACCGGTACACCGACCGAGGTCGTACCGACTGGCGTGATGCCGGTATCGACGTCCGCGCCGCAACCGGTTGCTGCGCCGCCGAACCCAAGTCAGGTGACCGGCGTACAGACCGCCGCGCCCAACTCGCCAGCCTCGCGAGCCGCGCCCCTCCCAAGCTCTCCAACGAACCCGCTGCCGGTCGTATCGACGTCGAGCCCGGACGGCAGTGTGTCCATGAGCTCCGCGTTGAGCACCTCACCGAACACGCAGACGGAGCCGCACTCGTCGTTCGCGATTACGGTAACTCCGAGCAACTCCGGACCGGTCGTCACATGGCCAGTTGTTTCAAGCGCGACCGGCTACTCGGTGAGCCGCTTCAAAGTCGACGACGGTTCGTGTTGCAACAACAACAGCGGCCGAGGATACACGGCGACGCCGCCGTGGCAGGACAAGCCGCTGCCGATATCGGGGACGTACGGCTACCTGGTTCTCGCCACGACGGCAACAGGCATCCTCCGCGCCGAAACGCAATTCAGTTATACGGCGCCGACTGCCGTCGTGGCGAGGACCAGGTAGC
>DASROF010000124.1:0-64814 GCA_035647075.1 Vicinamibacterales bacterium
ATCGCTGGTGATCTGGGATCCGAAGCTGGCGGATCCGCAGATGCTCCGTTTGCTGACACAGCGCGCCAAGATGGGCGTCGATATCCGCGTCATTGGCAAAGTCGCGAAGCGGGCGCCCGGCACGCTCCGAGCGCAGAAGTCTCCGATTCGATTGCACGTGCGTGCGGCGGTTCGCGACTGCAGCGAGGCATTCGTCGGCAGTCAGAGCCTGAGAGCACTCGAACTCGATGGCCGCCGGGAAGTCGGCATTCTGACGAAGGATCCGAAAGTCGTGAAGGCGATCGCCGACCTGTTCGAGGGCGATTGGGCGAAGACCGAAATGGGTCAAAAGGAGATCAAGGTCATCGAGAAGGAACTTTCCCTGGCGGAGGTCTGCTGAGGCTGACCGAGACGGATCATGGCGTGCCGTAGTACTGGCGATACATCCCGCGTCGGAAAAGCCATCCGCCGAGCGGGCCCAACCACTGCAGCACGTAATACATGTAGCCCAGGTCCATCAGTTCGATGAGGTTGCCGTCGAAGTCCTTGGCGAAGAAGAACGAGTGGCCGCGCGGCGATCGCTCGGGCCGCGACACGCACTCCACGCCTTTGCGCGTCAGGTAGTCGTGCCACTTGTTCAGATTGCTGACGTTGAACGAGATGTGCGTCAGGCCGACGCCGTTCCAGGGCACTGCGCGCGGCGGTAACTGCGGCTGAAACTCGAAGATCTCCAGGACCGCTCCCCCCGGCACACGAATCCACCCGATCTTGCAGCGCGGTCCACCTCCACCAGAGCGAGGGTCGGCCCCGGCACGGCGAGTCTCCGCTTCGTCTGTGACGCCGAAGAAGCTTCGCACCCGGTCGGGCGGCGTGTCCGCGACGCCCACAAGTGGGCAGCCGAAGACCTCCCAGTAGAACTGCACCGCCTTGTTGAAGTCCGACACGGTGATGCCGGTGTGACTGAAGGATCTGGCTTTCATCGGTTTACGGCTTCTACCTGATCCGCGAGTGAGACCCGCAGGTCGCGCTCAGCGATGTGATCGGCGACCCGCAGCGCCTGCGCCGCGATGGTCAGCGCCGGGTTGACAGCCGCGGACGAAGGGAAGAAGGAAGCGTCCACGACGAACAAATTATGAACGTCGTGCGTGCGGCAGTACGGGTCGAGCACCGAGGCGCGCGGGTCGTGGCCGAAGACCAGGGTCCCGCACTGATGCGTTGTGTTCCGCGCACCGTGCGAGTGTTTGACG
This sequence comes from Vicinamibacterales bacterium, assembly GCA_035647075.1. Classification (GTDB taxonomy): domain Bacteria; phylum Acidobacteriota; class Vicinamibacteria; order Vicinamibacterales; family UBA2999; genus Gp6-AA40. The sequence goes on from DASROF010000124.1 coordinate 1,227, forward strand.
ATGGCCCAGAATCCGGCGCGGCGGAGCAGCCGCGCCATTTCCCTGACCAATTGCCGGTGTGCGCGCAGGTTGTTCGGCCGGTAGTGCAGCCGGATCCGTCCGTCTTTCTCCAGGCTGACACGGTTGTCGCGGTCGGGGAGGTCTTCCGACATGGCCAGCCAGTCCACACCGCGCGAGACCCATGCCTGATAGGCCCACAGCGGAATCCACGGCACCACCGTCTGCGCCATCACCGCATGCGTCCGGCCCTGTGACTGAATCTGGCCGAGCGGGTAATCACCGTCCGGTCCGCGGAGGTAGTAGTCGTTGATCGCCACCGTTTTTTGAAACACGGTGTCATTCATGCGGAATGGATGGAACCCCTGCATCATGGTCGCAAGGTGCGCCATGTAGCGGCGCCCGACGAGGCCGGAGGAGTTTGCGATCCCATCGGGATGAGCGGCCGCGGCGGAGCGCAGCAGCAAGGCGGCCGAGTTCACCGCGCCGCACGAGACGACGAACAGGGACGCCTCGACGCGCACGGTTTCGCCATTGCGGACGACCTCGACAGCCACCACGCGGTCTCCGGATGGATTCGTCGTCAACCGCATCGCGGTCGCATTCGTCCACAGGGTGACGGTTGGCTTCTGAATGGCGGGCCTGATGCAGCAGACGTCGGCCTCGCTCTTTGCGTGCACCTTGCACGCAAACGAGTTGCAGGTGTTGCACAGGAGGCAGCCGTCAAGCAGTCCGAGGGGCAGCGGCGACGGATGTAAACCGAACGAACGGAATCGTTCGACGAGGGCGGCCATGCCGTCCGAATGTGGAATCGGCGGGTACGGATATGGGCTGCGACGTGGCTCCGTCGGATCGCTGCCGGCCTCGCCGTGGACGCCATACAGACGTTCGGCGCGTTCGTAGTACGGCTCCAGCGTGTCGTAGTCGATCGGCCACGCCGGCGATGTTCCCTCGAGGTGCCGCAGGTCCTGGAAATCCTCCCGTCGCAGACGATAGAGCACACTGCCCCAGAATTTGCTGTTGCCGCCCACGTTGTAGTGGCTGTAGGGCGGGAACTCGCGACCGTTCGCGTCGAGCCACATCTCGCGCGTCTGGTACCGCAGATGTTTCCAGACCGCTTCGGGATCCCAGTTCTGATCTTCCTGCGGGATGAAGTCGCCACGTTCAACGATCAGTATCCGCGCGGGAGTCTTCGACAGCGCATAGGCGAGCGTGCCGCCGCCCGCGCCGCTGCCGATGATGACGACGTCGTACTCCTCTCGTCTCATCATCGTGCCGGAACCGCCGCATCGGCCGTCTGCCGGGTGGCGTAGGCTTGCTCCATCAGCCGCTGGTCCTCCATCGCGCGTTCAAGGCTCATCTCCGGCGCGTGTTTCTCTCTGATGGCGCGCACGAAGTCGAGGTACATCGCCTGGTACCCGCGCATGTCGCGGAATCCAGGAATGACGAGACGTGGCAGGCCGCTCCCGCGTACCAGGATGAACAGCCCGTTCGACTCGAAGCTGATGATCCCGTCTCGGCCAAGGAGCTTCGACAGCCGCAATCCGCGCAGCAGTGACGGGATCTCGCGCGAGTAGTACAGGGATCCGACCGCGTCGTTGTCGTAGCGAAACGCCACCATCATGCTCTTCGCGCGCCGATCCGTCCCGCCACGGGAGACCGACGGGCGAAAGCCGTGGATATCGACGATGCGTGGGCCGAGGCTGGCAGCCAGATGCAGCCAGTGAATGCCTTCCTCGAAGAACGCGTCGCCGCCGGCCATGGTTTCGTCATTGCGCCAGTCATCGGCGGCTTTGAGGCGTTTCGCCAGCGTGACGAAGTGTGCGAACACCATCTCGCCGATGACGCCGTCGGCGAGGAGTTGACGCAGGCACACCGCCAGCGGCTTGTAATGGTCGTTTTCTCCGACGAGCACGACTCTATCGGCCCGATCGCGCGCGGTGCTCACCGTCTCGTAGTCAGCCATGGTGAGAAACCCTGGCTTTTCGACGAGCACATGTTTGCCCGCCGCCAGGGCACGGAGCGCGAGGTTCAGGTGGAATCGCGGCGGCACGGCGATGACGACGCCATCGGTTGCCGGGTCGTCGATCGCGGCCTCATAGTTGCCGTAGCTGGTATTGCCGTTGAACCTGCGGCAATAGTCGTCGGCTTTCGCCCGATCACGGCTGGCATACGAGGGAACGACATCCGCCCGCAGCGCGCGCAGGTGGCGGCTGTGTACGCGCGTGATGAAGCCGCACCCGAGAAAAGCCAGGCGCAGCGGAAGGGTACCCGATGCCATGGAGCAGTTCGATTCTATCGGCTCCAGCGACGATCGGATCCGCGAATCGCGCGCGTTCAGCTCAGTGGGCTACGGCGTGGATTGAATGGGCGCCTCGGTGGCCTGAACGGCCGCACCGCGCAGCCGCTGGATGGTTTTTCCGACGCGCACCGACGCATAGAAGATTCGGCCCACCGGAATCAAGCCCTTGTAGCGATGCCGTCCAATTGCTTCGAGGCCCGCCGACGCCATGCAGCCGCAGTTGCTGCAATCGGGATTTCCTCCGAGCTGGCAGGGCATGACACGTCGCTCGAGATCAGACGAGAAGCAATCGGTCGTCTGGGCGAAGATGCAGTTCTCCGGCGAATCGGGTGGCTCTGCATAGACGTCGAGCAGCCCCTCCGGCAGCTGCAGCTTTGAAAACTTCAGCCGCAATCGGCGAAGGTCGGCAACCACGCGCGCACGATCCGCCCGGCTGAGACGTTCCATCGACAGCTCGCCGATCTGCGGGGTGTACAGGCTCATCCAGATCAGCCGGGTGTTCGGGTTCTGCTGCCAAAACGACAGAAATTCCTCGAGGTAGCCGTCGCTCCGGACCTGCTGTCTGGTGATGGTGCAATGCACGGTGATCTGGTGCCCGGCGATGTGCTTGAGGATTCGTTCATAGGTTGCGGGCGTGCGTCGCACATCGTGCTCGGCGGGCAAGCCGTCGATCGACACGACCACCTGCAGGCGTTCCAGCGCGGCCCACTCAGCCGGAATGGGCCGTACCGCGCTGGTCACCACCTGCGTATGGATCCCCCGCGCCGACAGCTGCGGCAGGATCTCTCCCAGTTCGCGGAACCGGACCAGCGGCTCGCCGCCGACGATTGAAATGTGCAGCGGCTTGTGGCGGTCGATCATGGCCATGAACCGCGACACGAGTTCGTCGCCCTTGTAATCTGCGAGTCCGCGCAGCGTGACCTCGCCACCGAGGTGCTCGTCGCCGTACGCATAGCAGCCAGGGCAGCGAAGCGGACACTCCTTCGTGATTTCGATCGAAATGTTCGGACGATAACCTGTGAGGATCTTTCCCCACGCCTGCATCACCTGACGCGCGCCGAGCCCCGTTTGAGCCATGTACGTTTAATTCTACCTGTGCGCCGCCGCCGATTCGCTGACCTCACCTGCTATTCTGTGGGCGCTCATGCCCAAGGATCCGGTATTACCTCGAATCGTCAGGCGACGGTCCAAGCTCCACGGTTGGGGAGTCTTTGCCCTCGAAGCCATCAACAAGAACAAGCGCATCGTCACGTACGAGGGCGAGCTCATTGATCACAAAGAGAGCCTCAAGCGCGAGTCGAAGTACCTGAAGCGCCGTGAGATCTGGTGCTTCACGGTCAATCGCCGGTGGGTCAGGGACGCGATGGTGGGCGGCAATATCGGCCGCTTCGTCAACCATGCGTGCAAGCCGAACTGCTACAGCGAGATCGTCGGCAAACAGATCTGGATTCGTGCCGGCCGCAATATCAAGGCGGGCGAGGAATTGACCTACAACTACTTCACCGACGGCGAGCGCGTCATCAAGTGCCACTGTCGTCCCGGTTGTAAGAAGTGGCTCTAGCCCGGAAACGGGCTCTGGTGCTGTGGGTGGCGATTGCGTGCGCCGCGATTGATCCTGGCGCGTCCGGGCAGGCGCAAACCGATGTCAGCGATGCCGACCTGGCGGCGGTCAGCGCGCGCATGGTCGCGCTTGGCGCGGCTGGCGGGCGAAAGATCGCGGACCTTCCGCTGGAGGTGTACGTCGCTCGTGTCCTGACTGGCGAGGGCGAGCCCAATGCTCCAGAGGCGACCCAGCAGGCGCTGGCCGTTGCCATTCGCACCTACGCCGTGTTCAATGCCGGGCGTCACCGCCGCGAGGGCTTCGATCTCTGCGACTCGGTGCACTGCCAGGTGCCGCGAGCAGCCGCGAGTGCCAGCGCACGGCGCGCCGCCTTCGCTACGGCGGGCAGCATCCTGACCTACAAAGGGCAGCCGGCAGAAATCTTCTACTCGGCTTCGTGCGGGGGCCGCTCCGAAACTGCAGCCGCAGCATGGCCGAAGACCGGCGTGCCGCATCCGTACCTTCGTTCGGTCAAGGACGACGTGCATCACGATGATGCGCCATGGACGCTCGAGATGTCGCTCGCGGACTTACAGCTGCGCCTGCAACAGGTCGGGTTGGGCGGCAGGTTGAAAAACGTCCAGGTCGCTTCGCGCACCAAGTCGGACCGGGCGGCGGTCCTCAAGTTGTCGGGGATGTATCCGGATCGGATGGCTGGGGACCAATTCCGTGCGGCGATCGGGACGACCATCGTCCGCAGCACGGCGTTTTCGGTGAAGAAGGACGGCGACACGATTCGGTTTACCGGTCGCGGATATGGGCACGGTGTTGGAATGTGCGTGATCGGTGCCGGCCGCCGTGCCCGCCGCGGCGAGTCGATGATCGATATCCTCAAGGCCTACTACCCAGGCGTGACCATTCAGGTCCTGACCTCCTGACGTCGCGTGCTGCGCCACAGCAGCACGGCCGAGATAATCGTTCCGACAACGGCAAGGACGATGAATCCGACGACCACGATCTGAAACGTATCCGAGCGCAGAATCTGCAGGATCTTCCGGCCGAAGACGAGCGCCAGCGCGGCTTCGGTCCCGAACCGCACCAGCCGCATCGCCCCGAACACCGTGAAGAACCGCCACGGATTGACACGCAGTGCCCCGCAGGTCAGCACGAATGGCGTTAACGGAAAGGGCGGCGGCAGCAGGGCGGGGATCGCGAGCGCGATCGCCCCGCTGTTTCGGACACGGGCCTGCAGGCGTTCCAGTCGCCGCGACGGTACGTAGCGCGCCAGCCCGATCTCACCGATCTTCTGGCCGATCCAGTACGTGGCGGCCGCGCCCGTTATTGATCCCGCCGTTGCAAGCAGGGGATACAGCCACGCGAGTTCTCGATCGCGCGCAGCAAGGAAGATGACGACGGCGTCTACGCCGAACGGGAGGAAGAACATCATCGAAGCGTCGAGGGCCGCGATGAGGTACATACCCCACCACGTCAGGAAGAACCTGAAGAGCCGCACTACCAGCAGATGCCGTCGTACTGCGCGTTCACCCTGCTGAAGTCCAGAGGGATCCGTACGAGATCGACGACGATCTGGTCCGGCCGGCAGCGTGTCACCGCCTCGGAAAATTCCGGTGACGCATTGCCAATCACAATCACTTCCGACCGATCGATCACCTGATCGATTGATTCGCAGAGATGTCGCGACAGGTGAGGAATCTGTTCGGTGATGTACTGCTTGTTGGCGCCCACCAGGCGCGCCATCGACACGTTGCGGTCGTAGATGCAGAGCTCGTAGCCCTTACCGAGCAGCGCCTCCGCCAGGATCACCATCGGCGACTCGCGCAGATCGTCGGTGTCCGCCTTGAAGCTGAAGCCGAGGAGACCGACCTTCTTACGGCCCGTCTCGACGATCCGGTCGATGGCGTGCTCGACCTGCAGATGATTGCTGGCCAGCAGCGACGAGACCAGCGGCATCTCGAGGTCCACTTCCTTCGCCCGGTACTGCAGCGCCCGCACGTCCTTCGGCAGACACGATCCGCCAAACGCAAAGCCGGGCTTCAGGTAATACGGCGAGAGATTGAGCTTGTCGTCCTGGCAGAAGATGTCCATCACCTCGTGGCTGTCGACGCCCAGTCGCTTGCACAGGTTGCCGATCTCGTTGGCGAAAACGACCTTGACCGCGTGCCAGGTGTTGCTGGTGTATTTGATCATCTCGGCCACACGGATGCTGGCGCTGAAGAGCGGGGCCTCGATGTTCTGATACAGCGCCTTGGTCGGCGCCGCATCGACCGCATGGTTGTGTCCGACCAGTGTCAGCGGCGGGTGGGTGAAGTCGCGGATCGCGGTGCCCTCTCTCAGGAACTCGGGATTGACCGAGACACCGAATCCCTGCCCGTACTTTTTCCCTGATGCAGCCTCGAGCGCTGGAATCACCGTACCGTGAGTTGTCCCCGGGAGCACAGTGCTCCGCACGACAACCACGTGGTAGTCGTCCTTGTCGCGAAGGACCTGTCCGATCTCTTCGCAGACCCGCGTCAGATACGTGAGATCGAGACTGCCGTTTTTCCGGCTCGGAGTCCCCACACAGATGAGGGAGAGGTCCGTGGACTGCACGGCGTCCTCGGTGGACGTCGTCGCACGCAGCCGCCCGCTCTCCACGCCACTTCGAAGCAGGTCCGCCAGACCTGGTTCGACAATCGGGCTGCGGCCTTCATTGACCGCGCTGACCTTGTCGGGGACGACATCCACGCCGACGACCTGATGGCCATCGTCAGCAAACGCGGCGGCGGAGACGCTGCCGACATATCCGAGACCGAACACTGAGACCTTCATCCGTCTGTCCTCTGAGGTGCCAAGGGTGCCTGGGGTGCCAAGGGTGCCTGGTGTGCCAAGGGTGCGAGCGACCGACCTGTGCGCACCGGTAAAGTCTGGACGCCGTCGCCGTCGATGAACGTGCGATACCAGAGCTCGAGGTTCAGCAGCGACCAGATCGCATCGCCGCCATCGCGCGTTCCGTTGCGATGGTCACGCAGCAAGGTGGCAACGGCCGTGGCGTCGATGAGCCCGCGCTGTCGTGAACGGCGATCGAGGAGCACCTCCTGAGCCGTCGCGTTCCAGTCGCTGCGCATCCATCGCGCGAACGGTACCGGAAAGCCCATCTTCGGGCGGCGGAGGATGCGCTCAGGCAGCACCCCGCGCATTGCCTCGCGAAGCACGCGCTTCGTCGTGAACCCCCGCAGCTTCAGGCGCTCCGGCAGCCGCGCCGCGAACTCCACGAGCTGGTGGTCAAGGAAGGGAACACGACTCTCAATCGATGCCGACATGCTCATCTGGTCCTGCTTCATCAGGAGCTCCACCAGATACGTCTTCACGTCTGTGTAGAGCAGGCGCCCCAGCATTCCGTTGGCGCCGTTCACTCGTCCGAAATACTCGAGCGAGTTTGAATACGGATCGCCCGCGGCGCTATGCGGATTCAGCAGCTCTCGCTGTACGCGCAACGGCATCCCGGCAAAGTTGTCGAGGAACATCGCCTCTGGCTTGCGAGCCATGGCGAGGAACGAGCGTCGAGCGAATCGACCGAGCGTGCCCGGCAACCGGGGAACGATCGACGTCGAGACGACGGACCGAAACAGTGCAGGGACGAGCCGTTCGTAGACCCCGCCAGCGTTCCAGTTGATCAACGCGCGCGGATACTTGCCGTAGCCGGCGAGCAGCTCGTCGGCGCCTTCCCCTGTGAGGACGACTTTTACGTGCTCGCGGGCCAGCGCCGACACAAAGTGCAACGGTACGCTCGACGCGTGTGCGATCGGCTCGTCTTCGTGCCAGATGAGTCGCGGCACCGCCCCGAAAAAGTCGCCGTCGTCGATCACGACTTCGTGGCTGATGGCGCCAACGGCCAGCGCGACCTCGCGTGCATAGGTCAGCTCGCTGAACGCACGATCGGCAAAGGCCACCGAGAAGGTCTCGATGGGCCGGTGGACTTCACGCGCCATCAATGCCGCCACGGCGCTGCTGTCGATCCCGCCTGACAGAAACATTCCCAGGGGAACATCAGCCATCAAGCGGAGCCGGACGGACTCCTGCAGCCGGTCGCGGAATTCCTCGATGAGCCGCTGATCGTCTGCGTGATCCAGCGCCGGGTCCGGGCCGTCGAGTGGAAGATCCCAGTACTGCTCAACACTCAGATGACCGTCTTCAAAGATCAGGCGATGGCCAGGAAGAAGCTTGAAGATGCCGCGGAAGAGCGTCTCGACTCCAGAGGTGTAGCGCGTGGCCAGCAGTTCGGGGATGACCTGTTCGTTCGGTTCGGCTGCGATCAGGCCGCTTGCAAGGATCGACTTGATCTCGGAAGCGAACAGCAACCGGGTGCCCGCGCGCGCCCAGTAGAGCGGTTTGACACCCAGACGGTCCCGCACCAGCAGCAGGCGGCGCGTCGACGCGTTCCACACCGCGAACGCGAACATGCCGCGGAATCGATGCACGCAGTCGTCGCCCCATTCTTCATGGGCGTGAACGATCGTTTCGGTGTCGCTCTTCGTCCGATAGCGATGGCCGCAACGCTCGAGCGTCGGTCGCACGTCACCGTGGTTGTAGATCTCGCCGTTGTAGGTGACCCACACGGTGCCGTCCTCGTTGGACAGCGGCTGATGGCCACCGGCGAGATCGACGATGCTGAGACGACGATGTGCGAGAACGGCGTGAGGATCGGAGTAGAGCCCGGCACCGTCCGGGCCGCGATGCGCGAGCACGTCGCGCATTCGCGTCGCCGCCGCGACCTCGTCAGCGCCGATGCCTTCTGAGTCGACTATTCCGGCGATGCCGCACACGGTCGTTCAGTCGAGCAAGCGGAGTGCCACGAAAGTGCTCGAAAACTGCCGCCGAATGTTCCGTTGTCAAACGAGGATGGAACCGCGTGGGAGTGAAACGGAAAACGTTTACTCTGCCGTGGCGGTGCGTACAAGACAGTTCCAGCCGTCACGCGGTCCGCGCGATGACGGCTGGAAGCGGCAAGCGAGAGGTAAGCGCTACTGTTTCTGCAACTGCACCGTCGGCCCGGTGAGGCGAGTGCCCGTGCTCGTCACCCAATCCGTTCTGAAGGTGTGGTCCCCGGGAAGCGCACTGCACCACCGCGTCGTCCGATCGTAGGTTTCCCCTGGCGAGAGCGTGACGTTGTCCGACGCACTGCTTACCTGTGAGCCGTCGAAGAAATTAAGGCGCTGGCTCATCGTGACCGGGGAGCTTCCGTCGTTCTTCAGCAGCTGTCTCCACACCCACCGATTAGGGGTGCTCGAATCGCATCCCTCAACGGCAGCGCCCGTCCATGGCACCGGGTTCGGTGTGATGGTGATGGTGATGCCCGCTCCTCCCGGACTCGGCGTCGGGGTGGGTGTGGGTGTTGGTGTTGGCGTCGGCGTCGGGGTTGGCGTCGGCGTTGGCGTGGGCGTTGGGGATGGTGTCGGCGTCGGCGTCGGGTCCGGCGACGTCGGCGAAGTGCTTCCGCACGCCACAGCCAACAACAGGGCCGCGAGGCAGACGAGTAGTAGTGAATAGGTTCGTAACAAAGTGACTGACTTCATCGCCATGGACTCTCCGTTATTGGCAAAAGCTCCACATACCTTCAACGGCCTCAATGGCGAGCAAAAGCTGCACCGGATGCCGCAACTGCTGAAGGACAGGGCTTTCCGGCTGAAACGGGCCGCCAGTCGGATCCATGGATGAGCAGGGAGTCGGTCGCCGCCTTGGCACTAAGTGGTAAATCGCGTCCATTGAATCGGGCGATTGGGAATCTGAGGATTCCCCGCGCGACCAAACGCCGCGGTGGCTCGCCGGAGCAGAAGTCAATCTCGTCATCACCGAGTCCGACGTGCAGATCCCTGATGACAGCGTCCGCAGTCAGCGACAGCCATCGATCGCGGGCCGCGTTGACGTGTCGCGCGTCGACGGCCGACACCGCGCGGAGACGTCCATTCTCGGTGGCGTAGTGGAGCATCGTGGCGTCGGTCTCAAATTCGCCGACACGCCGCATGCGCCGGCTGTCCGCAGAGGCTGCCGGCCGCACCATGAACAGTGCTGTGCGCGAGCCATCGGCGATCTCGACGATCACCGCGTCGTCGCCGGACGTTGCTCGACCGACATGCCGCATTCGCGGAGCGACGAACCGTCGTCCCTCTCCAATCCAGGTGACCAGCGTGACTGGTGCATCCGCAGTCGTGGCGAGTCGCACGGTATATGTCGGCAGGAGCTGTCCGTACACGGGTGCACACCAGCCGCCCCGCATTGAGTCACCCCTGACAGCGCTGACGTCTCCGCCCGAGCAGAGCATCAACATGCCGTTGCCGTTGGCGTCCTTGGCGCGCACGTGGTCGCGCGCAACCGTGACGTGCCAGATCGGATCGAAGTGCCAATGCGCCGCCGCACCGATGCGCTCGACATCGCCATCGATGACATCGACGACGAGCCAGCCCCAGTCGAGTGTGCGGACGACGGTCCGGCGATGACGTGCCGGCGCATAGCCGTCATGTGCGGCTTCGATCCAGTCGAACGCCGGATTGGTGCGCCATCCTGCCGGACGTGCGTCAACTGTGGAACGCCAGTGAAAAGGACCTGCGGGAACCGACTGCGAGCGGTCGTTGAGCGTGACGGTGTTGTGGCTGATGCTGCTGCGCATCTGGTCGCGCAGCTGCGGATCCATCGTATAGGTGGAGGTGCCCGGATCGATGAGCACCGCGCGTCCGTCGATCGACAGCGTCAACGACAGCGCGTCGGCATGTGCGTGTCCGCCGTTGAGATATCCGTGGGAGCCCACATCGACCACTGCGTGGCTTCCGTCGGCGCCTCGGGCGGCGAAGTATCCAGTGTCGGCGAGCAGGCGGGATGTGGAGCTCACGTCGGTGGCCGTCCTGAATCGGATGGCTTCAGGCCCCGCAAGCCAGGCCACTTCCTCTGGAACGCCCCAGGGAGCGAGTTCTGGCCGCTGAAGAACGACGGCCGCGAGCGCGAGCGAGTCGCGCACGTCGTTGCACGCGCGACCTGTGATCGGCCACAACATGCCGCCATCGTCGTCGCCAAGGAGCGGCAATACGCCGTTCGGGTCCGCCAGCGTCAACGTGAAATCCGCCAGTCGGCTCGTCGCGTTCTCGAACCGGCGTGCCGCATCGACGTCCCCTGCAAGACGCGCCGTCAGCGTGGCGAGCAGGTAGAAGTCCAGCGTATAGCGCTGGTAATGAGTCGAGCGTTCAACGTGCCCGCCGTCAGGCAGGATCTGCCGGTCGATTTCGGTGAGAAGTACGGAGCGTCCCGTGTTGATCCACCGGTCGCTGCCGGAGAGTTCCGGAAGTGCTGTGCCCACGACATACAGCGCGAGCGCCTCACCGGTGAGATGTGTGTTGGGGCTGAAGTAGTAGGAGAGGTGATGCTCGACGTGCGTCAGCTGCCGATCGATCGCGATGAGCATGTCGATCAGCCACGGCGAACTCTCCACTGCGACGTCCCACCTTCCAAGGCGCCGCTGGCCGAGCAGGAAGTGGAGTGCAGACGTCCAGGAAAGTGTGCGGAGTCCGATTTCCAGCATGCTGGCCCAGTTCACGCCGACGAGCGGCGGATTCTCAGCGAGCCAGTCGTTGAGCTCCACCAGGATTTCCCGCGCGTATCGAGCGTCTCCCGAGAGCCAGGCTGCGCGCCCAAGAAGGAGCCAGTGCTGATGACGATTCAGCTCCCAGATGATTTTGTGATCGCCGATTCGCGGGTCGAGAAACGGAACGTCCGCATAGAAGACTCGGGGTGCGCATCGTCCGTGAACGGGATCCGCGTGCCAGTCGATGCGGCCATCCCGGGCGCAGGGAATTCCCTTGTAACCAAGAAGATCGAACCGCCCCTGCATCACTCGGTCGGCATGGCCTGTCGCGGACGCCAGGGCAGCCGGCCATTGGCCGAGCACGGTACCGCGCATTGCCGGCGCTCGTGCCGGATCGAGGACGAAGCGCGTTCGCCGCTCGGTCATGTGAGAGATAAGGGTCCGCTGCACGGCGGCCCAGTCGCTGCGATCAATCGCCTCGGCGCTGCCGTGACGTTCGGATGTGGACAGGACCTTTCGAATGTCGGCACGGTTCCACCGGGCAGCACCGACGCGCACGTGGATGCGTTCGGCAATGCGGTGCAGCACTTCGGCAGTGCGCCACTTCCATTCCTGACGCGACATGCGCCCCAGCCGATCGATACGAACCCGTGTCACACCGATCCCTCGGCTTCCAGGGTTCCGCCGCCCGCGGTGCGAACCGGGGACGCGAGACGTCGATAAACGTCCAGCCATGAGCCGCGGACGCGTTGCCAGTCGTATTCGGCGCAGGCATCGTGTGCGGCCGCGCCAGTTGCTGCCCGAAGTCAGGCTGTTCCATCAGCTCGATGATCCGGGCCGCGATCGCCGTGGCGTCGTTATCGGGCGCCAGCAGACCGTGCACGCGATCTGCCAGGACAGCTGGTACGCCGCCGACCGCGGTGGACACCACCGGCAGGCCGCTCGCAAACGCCTCCAACACCGATAGCGGCATGTTGTCGGTGGTCGGGGTCTGGACGTAGATATCAGCGATCGCGCAGTAGGCGGGAATCTCCTGCGGAACCACGCTGCCCACGAAGTTCACTCCCTGAAGTCCAAGGCTCACGGCGAGCGTCTCCAGCGCCTGTCGCTGCGAGCCGCTGCCGACAAGCGTCAGCGTCACGTCGGGACAGTGCTCCTGCACCAGGGCGAACGCACGCAGCGTGCAAGCCACGTTGTAGACCGGCTCGAAGTTGCGCGTCGACAGCAGCGTCAACGGTCGTCGCCGTAGATCACGCACGCGGTAACTGAAGTCGCGACGATCGACGGTGTTGCAGATCACCACCGCGTCCATCCGGAATCGGCTGAAGACGTTCTTCAGGAACAGCGACGGCACGACATTCAGAGCAACGTAGCGGCGTAGCACCGTTCGTGCGATCCATGAGTTCCGCAGGTGACCCTCTGCTTCGCCGCTGTGATAGTTCAGCAGGACCGGTTTGCCGAAGAGTCGGGCGACGACAATCGCCGGAAGCGGGGCCAGCAGAAAGGATGAGTACGAGGCCGAGAATACGTGGACCACGTCTGCCTTCCTGACCTCGCGGAAGAGCAGCGGCCAGTAGAACAACTGTGTAACGAGCGTGCGCAGGTACTTAATGTGAAGCAGACGATCCAGTGGGCGCGGCGGCATCGGATTGATTGGAACAATCCAGGCCTCCACGGCGGGATCGTTCGTCCAGCCCTGGAGGAGCCGGCGCGCCTGAACAGAATGGCCACCCAGAATCCGAAGCGAGGCGACAACGATCGCAACGCGCAGACGACGATCGGCAGGGGCTCGCATACGGCTGGGTCTCGTCCGATTCTGTCGAGGTGCAAACTGGATGACCTGAGCGGTAGAAAATGGGGCTCAGCCGTATGCAGTTGGTGGCAGGATGCTTCGCCTCATCCGTATGTTGCGGTCGTCAATTCCATGACTGTGACGATCGATGTTCTGCCTGTTGGCGACGATCAGAGCAAGTGTTTTCGTCCGCGCCCGAGGACAACATCGAAATAAATTTTCGGCATTGCGAGTGATGGATGTCGTCGCGCGTCGATCACACGCTCGCGACGGTCGTTCGCGCGCTGTTGGGGACGCTCAACGCGCGTTCGATGCTCGATCGAAGCGCGCGTTCAGCATGCGACTTACCATTCTGATCGTTACGCCGCCGGTTTTGTAATCAAAACCCGCATCGTCCTGCCCGGCGCTGCACGGCAGCACGCGAAATCACTCGAAATTTCGCGATCTTCTGTCGTTGGCGCACGCGGCCCATCACTTGCCCTACAGTCGCTCGCAGTCTTCTCCAACCCAATCTGAGTTTTTCTCACGGCCCGATTCCTCTTCGACGTTTGGAGAGAGCGGGCTGGCGGCCAAAGGAGCACTGCGCTCGTAGGAGCGCACGCGCAGCGGGAGCCTTCTGCCTCTCCTCCGTTCGTCCTGCGGGCTCGCCGCATCGCCGACGCGGCAAGTCCGAGTCGTCGGCCGAAGGAGGAGTGCAGTGTTCCTGGGATTCCCACGGGTCGTTCCGGCAGTCGTGCGCGCTGCGGTCGCAATTCTGATTGTGGTCGGCGCCGCCAGTCCGCTTCGCGCGCAAACCGCTCCCGGCGGTTTCCTTGTCAGCGCCGGCGATACGGGTGTCCGGGCTCCGGTCACCGGTGCCGCGGCGCAGGCGTTTCTTCCACAACGAGGCGTATTCAGCTTCCCGGCGCCGTACAACACACAGGGCGTCCGCATCACGAACGCCAGCGACTGCGGCGGCAGTGATTGCGTCGATTACGGCTATTCGTACTGGAACAAGATCAACAACCACGCCGGCAGCAACACGATGCTGATCGTCGTCGGATTGAACCGGTCGCGAGGCGGCGCCGGACCGACGCTCTTTACCTACAACAAGAGCACTGGCGAGACCCGGAATGCCGGGCCGCTGTTCGACGCCAACAGCTCGTTCTCCTATGCCACGGCGGAGCAGTGGTATTTCAGCCGCTCGCGCCCGTCTGTCTTGTACCTCGGGGAAAACGGCCCGCGCATGCTCCGGTATGACGTCCTCTCGAAGAGCTTCGAGACCGTGTTCGATGTGACGAGCCTGCTCGGCGGCGGCAAGTACCTCTGGCAGATGCACTCGAGCAACGACGACCGCGTGCACTCCGCCACGGTGAAGGATTCCAACACCTACAAGGACCTCGGCTGCCTCGTCTATCGCGAGGACACACACCAGCACCTGTTCTTCACGCCGAAGGGCGACTACGACGAATGCCAGATCGACAAGAGCGGACGGTGGCTCGTCATCAAGGAGAACGTCGATAACGCGTATAACGAAGACAACCGCGTCATCAACATCGAGACGGGCGTTGAGCAGGTGCTGTGGGACCAGAACGGCGCCGCCGGTCACTCCGACATGGGCTACGGCTACATCGTCGGCGAAGACGACAAGTGGGGCGCGAACCCCTACGGCGTCCGTGTGTGGCAGTTCGGCTCGAATATGACCTCCGCGTCTGGCCAGGTCGTCTACGCGATGCCTTCCTGGAGCGGCCCCGGCGTCGGCCACATTGCGCACAGCAATTCGCAGCCCGGTCTGCCGATCAGTGCCCAGATGGCGTGCAGCAGCAATGCAGGCGACTTCAGTCTCGCGCGTACCAATGAGATCGTCTGCTTCCGCCTGGACGGTTCGATGCAGGCGCTCGTCGTGGCGCCGAACATGACCGATCTGAACGCTGCGGGCGGTGGCAGCGATGCCTACTCGAAACGTCCGAAGGGCAACATCGATCCAACCGGCGAGTACTTCCTGTGGGCATCGAACATGGGCGGCAACCGCGCCGACGTGTTCATCGTTCGCATTCCAACGCCGATGCTCGGTGTGGCTCCCTCTGCGACAACGCCGTCGCCGACCTCGGAGCCAGCTCCGTCGCCGACTCCGACACCTGCGCCGGCTCCGTCGCCGACACCGTCGCCATCGGTGACCGATCCGATTCAGTGGATGTACACGGTCAACGTCACGGCCAGTGGGAACAGTCTGACCAAGACCGGTGGATGCGACGGGTGTCCGGACGCCAGCGCGGTCTCGTCGGGCCAGGTGACCGGTAATGGGATTGCCCAGTTCGTCGCGGCTGAGGCCAGCACACTGCGCTACGTCGGGCTCGCATACGGTGGCCCCGGCACGGCGCCTGGCGATATCAACTACGCAATCCGCCTGCAGAGCGGCGTGGCGGAGGTGCGTGAGAACAACGCTTACCGCACGGAGGTTGGGTTCGCGGCCGGTGACACGTTCGCGGTGGTGCTAGAAAACAACGTGGTCAAGTACTCGAAGAACGGCGCGGTGTTCTACACCAGCCCGACCCAGCCGACGTCGGCGCTGCGCCTGCACGCGGTGCTGTTCAACGCAAACGCTGCGCTTTCCGGGATTGGCCTCGGCGGCACGACAACGAGCACGGCGACGACGACGTCCCCGAGTACGCCGACGACGTCAACGCCGACTACGACGACCACCACCACGAAGCCGCGCTGGGCCAAACTTCGGCCAGCGGGCTCAACGCCGACGAAGCGCTAGATTCGTCCTCGTCGTCACGGTGGCGGGAACGGACACCACCAGGTGTCCGTTCCTATGAACGTTTCGCCCTGCCCGTTCTCGAATCCCCAGGTCGCCCGCGTGCCGCGGTTGATGCGCGTCGGGTGATCGCAGGCATCGCGATAAAACCAGTCTTTTCGCCAGCTGTTACACGCCGAGCTGCACTGGTCCGGCGACACCCCCAGCGTCGTCCGGTTGTAGTAGCGCGACACGAACTGCAGGTCGGAGTTGATCGCATCGAAGGCGGCTGAACACGTGCAGCCGCTGATTTGCGCATCTGCCTTCCCGCTGTTCGGCATCAACGTCGGTGCCCCGACCGTGAGCGAAGCGACAACGACCGCGACGAGCAGTTTGTTCCCCATGGACTCGGCCCCTTACCTTTATGCAGCAACGCCCCTGGCAGACTGCCGTTCGCCTGTCGCCGGAGCGGCAAAAGGCGCGCGTTCCCAGGTTACCGGCTGCCGGTTGGTCACGAAGCGGTAGAACCCCACGACGTCTGCCCAGCACAACAGACAGAGGGTGTACGGCACAGTGAAGAGCTTGATGCGATGACGCTCGTGTCGTTGGACGGCTCCCGCAAGCGCCGCGATGTAAAACGCGACCTGCGCCACGAGCAGCCATTGGTACGGCCACAGACTCGCGGCAGCGATGTTTGCGCCAAGCGCTCCCAGGTGCAGTACCGGCAGCAGCAACCGAAGCCCCTTGTGTGACATCGTCGCGAACCAGAGCCGGTTGCGGCGGGGATCCAGGAGCCATCGTTCACGGGAGAACAGCTGGAACGTGCCCGCGATCGTTCGTGCCTTCCGGCCGAACTCCTGGCGTGCCGTTGTTGATGTCCGATCGAACGCCCGCGCCGCGGGCTCGAACACAACTCGATAACCCTGCCGCACGATCCGCAGCGGGATCAGCACGTCGTCCAGGAGGGTGTCGTTCGGAATGGGAATGAACAGCGCCCGCCGGATGGCGTAGATCGCTCCGGTTGCTCCGACAGTCGAATCCGTCCGGCTTTCGGCCGAGCGGATCATCTTTTCGTACCGCCAGTACAGCGCAGCACCCTGACCCGCACGCGCTGCGCCGTCGGCCTCTTCCAGCATCAGTTCACCGCTCACCGCACCCACTGACGGATCGCGGAAGTCGGCGACGATGGCGCGAAGTGTCGACGGCTCGAAGCGCTGTCGCGCATCCGCAAACAGCACGATGTCGCCAGAGACGTACGGCACCAGCGAGTTGAGGACGGCAGGCTTGCCGCTGCGCTTCTGGAACGAGTGGATTCGCACGCCAAAGGGTTCATAGCGGCACGCGCGATCCACCGTGTCGTCCGTAGACCCGTCCGAGCCGACGAGAATCTCGAGCCGGTCAGAGGGGTAGTCCAACGCCAGCAGGTTCTCCAGCCGCCCCTCGATGGAGGATGCTTCGTTGTAGGCGACAACCACTATCGATACTCGTGGAAGGTCCTGGATCCGGCGGTCCGGGAACGGGATCGTCTTTGGATGCGACCGTCGCTCGACCGCACGTGCGACAGGTCGCGGACGTATGCGAGCTCGCACGACGGCAATCAGCGGGTATCCGGCATACACATAAACGAGCAGTCCGACACACAGCCAGAACAGGTCGACGGCTGCGCCGGCGGGTGGTGCCGCCTTCTCGACCGGGATATCGCTTGCCTTTTCGGCGACAGCCCGGCCATCAAGCGGGGCGACCCCATTGATTGCTCGAAGCAGCTGAGCGAGATCGGCACCTGCCACACGACCGTTGCGCGACGGTCGTGTCTCGGCGGCTTTCAGCTCACCACGGTGGAGCGCACCGATACCGGCGTCCTCGAGCGATCGAGCGAACGTATTGCCCGGTGGGTACTGTCCCGCGTCGCCGCCGACGATGACGTTTCCGTCGATGACGGCACGGGGAAAATAGCGCGCGATCGTCTGGTTGCCCGGTTGGGTCCCTGACCCGATGATGCCGTTCTCGTTGTGCGGCGCGACGTTGCTCTGGAACGCGAACGCCGTGTGCGCGGCATGGTCGCCGCCGAAAAGAATGCTGCCGGTCTGCAGCGCCGTGTTGTGCGCGATGTCGACGTTGTTGGTGCCGTCGAGCAGTTGAAACAGGCGTCCGGCGCCCCACGGTTTGCCCACGTCAAGGAACACGTTGTTGTGAATGTGCAGCCGCCGCGTCTGCTGGCTCGGGTGGTTATCGTCGTGCCCGAGCACGTTGATGCCGCCGCCGACGTGACGAACGAGATTGTTCGTGAAGGTGACGTCTTCAATCGTCGACCACGGGGATCCGCCGTCCTGATTGCGCACGGTGAAAAGGATGGCGAACCCGTTCTGGGCGTGTTCCCAGTTTCGTTCGAGCACGTTCCCCTCGATCAGGACCCGGCGGGCGTTCTTCAGCTCGAAGAGATTCTTGACCGCCCACTCCGTGCCTTCGTACGAGGGGTCACCGACCTTCCATCGCAGCGGTTTGGACATCTGGTTCCGGAGGACCTCGATGTCCGCTGGGACCAGCTGCGACACGGTCGGGTCCGCGCCGCCGAACATCACGTTCTCACCGGCCGCTTCCAGATAGTTGTTCTCGATGCGGAACGGACCGCCACCGTTCCAGCCGGAAATGGCCTGGGAATCGGCACCGACTTCCTTGAAGTCGGCCAGGTACGAATCCACCACGGCCGAATACCGGGAATTCAGCGCCACGCCACGGCGGCTGCCTTTCGTCTTGTCACCGTGCAGGTAGGAACGTTCGATCACGATGTGATGCGGCTCTGCGTCGAGTTCGCGTTCCTTGTCGCCGAGTTGGACGAGCGTGTTGACGAACGCGCCGTTCGCCGGCGAGACTTCGAGCCCGACAAGGCGGTAATGGTGCGCACCGGGCATCGCTTGAATGACGAAGTCACCCTGGGCGACCAGATGGGGCATCTGCGCGGCGTCGCCTGGTCCGACGCGGCGGCCTCGTGGCGGCACCTGCGCCGCGGATGTGATCACGATCCACTGATCGCCTGTCTTCCTCAGCAGACGAAAGGGACCCTTGTAGGTCGCACCGGCATCGAGGGTGATGTGGTCACCGGGCGCCGCGGCGTCGAGCGCCGCCTGCAGATCATCACCGGCCTTCACCTGCACCACGCGACCGCGCGATTCGGAGGGTAACTCCACGCGGGCGCGCGGCCGCTCCGGCGCCGTGCGGCGATATTGCGCGTCACCAGGGGTCCCAACCGCGTCGGGCACAACCCCCTGTTGCGGCATGCCGAGGAGCAGCGCCGCGACGGTCGTCAGCATCACCGGTCTCGCGCTGAACGTCATGGCTGCGACATCCTGCGTGCCGGGTCGGTCGCCAGCAGCCAGTCGGCGATCCGGATGTAGGAGTGCCCGAGCAGCGGCTTCACCAGTCCCTTGGCATTCCAGGTCGCCCAGGCGAAGGACCGCGCTCCGGCCGACGCGGAGACGAGCCGTCGCCCCAGATCTCCCGGGTCGCCACGTCGGATCGTGAAGCGGCCGACGAGCACGCAGCCGTGCGTGACGGCGATGCGAGTCACCGGTTCCGACGTGAACAGCACACGGATGCCGGCCTCATACGCCGCTCGCGCAACAACCGGGGAGTAGTCGCCGCCGGGCACGGACCCCATGTCGACGGGGTGGCCGAGAATGTCCTCGAGCGTCGCACAGCTGCGGGTCCATTCCGACGCGATGTGATGAAACCGCAGCGTGCTGAAGCGCGCTGGATGCGACGCCGAGTGCGCCCCGATGACGTGGCCCCGCTGGTCAAGCTCACGGATCTGACTGGGGTCGAGGAAACCGCGACGGCCGATGAAGTCCGTCGTGACGAAGCAGTGCCCGCGCCAGCCGCGCCTCTCCAGGCGCTCCGCGATGGTCGTGTAGTACGACGCTCCGCCGTCATCCACGGTTATGGCAAACGGGGCTGCGCCCGTTCGGATGTTGAGGTCATCACGGCTCGTGATCGCGGTCGCGAGGATCGCTGAGTCGCTGCGAACGGCGTCAATGCCAGCCAGCTGCGTGTCGAAGTCTTCGACGGTCAGCTTGTATCGGTTGGCCGCGCTGGAGACGAAGCCGCTTTCCGCCGGCTCGCTCGCATAAACATCGTGGAAGAGCAGCGAGATGACGCGCATCAGTGCTGCACCTCGTACGGCGTTTCCGGAACGGGGGTTCGGGAATTCGAGCTCGGCAATGTCGCGCGCCGTGCAGCCAGCTTCCAGCGCAGGTAATGCGTCAGTCGCGGCTGGCCCCAGACGGCTGACCGGCGCCCTTCCGTGTTGATCGGCTCTACGTCCTCACCACGCGCCAATGCGGTGAGCGTGTGCCCGATCGCATCGAGGTTCTCGACCACGGCGCGCTGCTGGATGACGATGTGCGAATCGCGGCGTTCGTCGTAATCGCAGGTGCCATGCAGATAGACAGGGCCCGTATCGATCCCGGCGTCGATGCGCAGCAGGGTCATACCCACGCGACTGATATCGCGGTTCGCGAGTGCCCAGAAGCAGCCGTGCGCGTTGCGGTACTCGGGGCAGATACCCGGATGAAGGACGAACGTCCCCGTTCGAGGGATCTCGTAGATCGCTCGATCGAGGAGGACCTTGCAGCGGGCGATCGCCAGATCCGGTTGCACCGCTTCGACGAAGGCACGTGCTTCAGCGGAGTTGGGCGACGACACCGTCAGCGTGGGCACCTGGCTGAGGTCGGCCGGATAGCGCTCGCGCAGCCGATCCAGCTGGGCCTCCTCCCATTCGCGATCGCGCCTGCCGTGAACAACTCGCGCGAGCGCACGGAAGGCCACCACATCGAGCAGGCCCCAGGGTCCGACCCGACGCATCTCCCGTCGAACGGCGCGCCAGCGGCGGTCCACGCCATCACGGATGATGAGCAGACCAGCCAATTTCATTGTGCTCGCCAGCCACGACGCGAGCCCGTCGCGGTCGAGGCGTTCCCCCTCGTGACAGATGAGCACGACGGTCGGGGCTTCTGCGCGAGTAAGCATGCGCGGCAATGACCTCTTCACACCGTTGTTCGAAAACACGGCCGATCGTCGGCCACGAATAGCAGGTTTCGACGAGATGCCGGCCGGCGCCTCCGAGTTGCGCACGGCGTGCAGGGTCCTTCAGCAGCGAGACCACGGCGTCGGCAAACGCGCGCGGCTGATCGGCGCAGGTGTAGTGCAGTCCCGGATCGATGCCCAGTCCTTCCGCGCCGACGGTCGTGGAGACCACCGGTCGCGCCATCGCCAGCGCTTCAAAAATCTTCAGCCGCGTCCCGCCACCGGCTCGGAGCGGCACCACGTATACGGCGCCTTCGGCAATGGACGGCCGGACGTCGCTGACCGTGCCGGTAATCGTGACGCCCGCGAACCGCGCGGCAGCGTCACGAAGCCGCGTCGATGGGTTGCGACCGACCACCGTGAACGTCGTCTCGGGAA
This sequence comes from Vicinamibacterales bacterium, assembly GCA_035647075.1. Lineage (GTDB taxonomy): Bacteria > Acidobacteriota > Vicinamibacteria > Vicinamibacterales > UBA2999 > Gp6-AA40. The sequence continues at coordinate 22,604 of DASROF010000124.1, forward strand.
TGCGGGCTCGAATCGACGGCAGAATCGCGTCCAGGAAGTGGATGACCGCGTCTTCGTTGGGGTGCCAGTCCATCGAGCCGCTGAAGACGAGATGCGCCGGTCGCTCCACGCAGGGCATCGGCGTGAAGTAATCAGTGTCAACGCCAGTCGGGATCGATGCCGCGGCGATGCCGGGCGCCAGCCGCTCGAGGCGGCGGCGATCGTCTGCAGACACGGCAATCGTCAGATCGGCATGGCGGCACGCGTCCGCTTCGCGCGCCCGCAGCTTGCGCCATTCGACCTCCAGCAGCGCGCGAATCCACGGCCGGCGCTCGAGAGCGGCCAGCCGCTGCCAGATCTGGTACTCGACGTTGTGCTCGAACAGCACCACGGGCGCCGGGCCGTTCATCGGCACGTTCATCGACGCAAACAGGAAGTCGGCGACGACGAGATCGACGCCCGACTCCATCAGCGTCTGGACCTGCGCGCGAACCTCGGGCACCTGCCACTTCCAGAGATCGACCGGATAGCGGGAGAACCAGGAACGAACCACCGACCGCGGAAACTCGCGCGAGCCGCGCTTGGGCACGACGTACGGCAGCGAAACAACGCGGTCGCAGTTGGAGAGATGCCGGGCGAGACCTTCGGGATCGTCGCCCACGCCGTGAGTGGTGACGACGGTGACCTGGTGACGCCGCGACAGCTCAGCGATCGTGTGCAGGCTGCGAACGCGCCCGCCTGTCGTTGATGGCCAGAGGCCGCCCATCTTGACCCAGAGAATCCGCATCACTCTCCCGGCAGAGCCGAGGCCCTGCGTCAGTCGCGCTCGACCACCACCGCGCGATCGTCGAAGCGGACGAGGCGCCGGGGCCGGTCGAAGACGAATCCATGCGGCAGGCCGCCCGCGTCATATACGGGCCGCACTCCCGGTGGCGCAGAGAGGCCTTGTCGATCGGGAAGCAGGAGCGTCACGATGCGCCAGGGCAGAGCCACGGCGAACCTGTAGATCAACATCGGTGCCGGGCTCAGGCGTGTGAATTCTGGCGAAATCCATCCTCGGATGGGTGCTGGCGCTCCACATTTGAGCGCTGACTGGGCAGGCGCAGAGGGAAAAGCGGAAATCCAGAGGCATCGTCCATGCGGAGTGCCGACGCGTGTCCACGGATGAGCTCCCAACGCCACATTCGCTGACGCGAACTGGAAGGTCAGATCGATCTCGTGGCGGCCGACGCCGCTGAGGTCATCGACGACGATCCAGTAGGCCGGCGCGGGTTGAGCGGCGTCGCCGAGCTTGCCCTGTCCACCGTCGGCGCGCTTGATGAAGATGACGCGGCGACGGTGATGTACCGGCTCGGGCAACGATTCATAGCCGTCGTGCTCCGCATCCAGAAAATCCACGTCCGCCGTCGAATGCCATTCGCGGAGGCGCACGCGCGGTCGTCGGTGCCATCCGAACGACCCGGCGGGTTCGGCCTGGCTGACGCCGTCGACCAGAATCGTGCTGTGGGCGGCGGTGCTGCGGAAGAAGTCGCGCCATCGCGAGTCGCCATAGCAATGCGTCCCGGGATCGACGATCACCGGCTCGCCAAACACTGAGCACTGGAGACTGAGGAGATCGGCATGGCCGTGGGCGCCGCTGACCGGGCATCCGATCGCGCCGACGTCGACGATCATCTGGTGAGCGTCACGGTCCCATCCGGTACGCATCACCGCGTACCCGCCCGACGGAAACGCCCGCGAGGGGGCAGCGTTCGGGGGAGCCGGTCGCACCGCGTCGAACGATCGCATGCCATCGAGGCCCAACAACCAGGCCACATCGGGTGCCGATCCGTCCGCCGCCCATGCGAAGTCCGGTCGCCCGAACAGCGCGGCGGCGACGGCAAAACGACCGCGCGGGTCGGCCGTCGATCGATGCGTCAACGGCAGCAGGCTGCCGCCGTCGGAATCGCCAATCGAGGGGACCGTCCCGTCGGGCATCCGGATCGCGAGAACGAACTCCAGCATTCGCTGGACTCGCTCGCTGACGATCGGCGGTACGTCGATGCCGCTGCGCGCGGCGAGCACAAGGAAATGCAGATAGACATCCGTCACGTAGCGCTGAAAACAGGTGGACTGCTCGAAGTGGACGCCGTCGGGATGCACCTGACGCGCGCACTCGCTCACCAGCACGTGTGTCGCAAGCTCGCGCCAGCGCTCTGATTCCGGGAAATCAGGAAACAAGACGGCCACGTAGAAAAGCGCAAGCGCGTTGACCGTGATCTGCGTCGCCGGTGACGTCGGCTGCCTTGGCGCGACGAGCTCGGATGCATGGCTGCGGATGGCATCGGCGATGACACCGAGACGGATGGGCGTCAACGCCTCCGCATCGTGCAGCAGCACAAGGACCCAGCACCAGGAGATCAGCCGGAACCCCGGTTCGGTCCCTGCAGCCTCGGTGCGACCGGCGCTGCCGAGCCATGACTCCATCATCGACAGACACGCTTCAGCGTGTTGCGGATCCCGGCTGAGAAAGTACGCCTGGGCACGCCGAACGAGCGATTGATGCCGCTGGGGAGCGATCGACGCCGGATCGGCGGCGTCCTGTGTTGACGCGTGCTGCACGTCGACGTGAAGCGAAGAGTCGACAATGGCGGCGCAATGTTCGGCGAAGCGTTCCCAGAGCAGCTGCTGCACGCGATCGTCGGACGCCACGTCGAAAAACCAGCTTCGCGCGTCCGGGAAGATCGGCACGGCCGTGATCAGTGCGTCGGCCGGCGAAAGGGCGGTCGCGATCAGCGGCGGCGTGTCGGCGAGTGAGAGTGGTGGAGTCGACACGAGGTCCAGGGTTACGCCGTCTGGGCGGTCGTGATGCGGACGACGGCCGGGGCCGTACGGCGTGCGGGCCGCACGGGTGCCGGCTGTTGTCGCGGTGACGGGTCCAGGAACCGCTGACACCACAGCTCGAACGACATCATGGTCCACAGCTGCAGGTCGAGATCGCGGCCGCGAGCATTCAGTGTCAGCAGCCGCTCGACCTGCGCGGGGTTGAACACGCCACGTTCGCGGCAGGCCTGCGAGAGCAGCAGACCGCGGGCGAACTCAGCCAGGTCGCCGCGGAACCAGGTCGCCATCGGCACCGCAAAGCCATGCTTCTGGCGGTCAATGATGGCGTCGGGCAGGATGCCTCGCATCGCCTGCTTGAACAGGTACTTCGTCGTGCCACCACGCAGCCGGTAGTGCGCGGGAATTGTCGCGGCGAACTCGGCGAGCCGATGGTCCAGCAGCGGCGGCCGTGCCTCGAGCGAGTGCGCCATCGTCGCGCGATCGACCTTCGTGAGGATGTCGAGCGGGAGGTAGGTGTGGAGATCGCGATACTGCACCGCAGCGAGCCAGTCGTCGCCGTAGCGACTCAACTCCTGGCCCGGGTCCGCCAGCACGACGTTCCGCTGCATTTGATCGTATGCGTCGAGACGGAAGAGGCGTCGCATCTCGTCTTCGCGAAGCATTGCCGATGCGTCCAGATATCGCCGCGCGCCGGTCAGCCCGAGATGCCGGAGGAACTGCCGCCCGGTCATCCCGTGCGGCATCAGCCGTCCAACGCCACTGGCCACCGCCCGCAGCGGTGCAGGAATGCGGTCGCGCCGCCGCTCGCGTTGCTCGACAACGTACTTGTCGTAGCCGGCAAACAGCTCATCGCCACCGTCACCGGACAGCACCACTTTCACGTGGGCCGACGCCAGCTTCGACACCATATAGGTGGGAATCGCCGACGTATCACCAAACGGTTCGTCCAGATACCACGTCAGGTCCTCGACGATCTGGACGACGTCCGGATTCAACACGACGTCGTGATGGTCGGTGTTGAACTGTGCCGCCACCTGACGCGCATGCGGCAGCTCGTCGAACGCGGACTCGGCGAAGCCGATTGAAAATGTCTTGAGCCGACCCGCCGCGGGCCTGGACATCAGTGCCACCACGGCGCTCGAGTCGATGCCTCCGCTCAGGAACGCGCCGACTGGAACATCGCTGATCTGATGCAGCGCGACCGATTCCGTGAGCAGATGTCGAAGCTGTTCGACCAGTTCCCCTTCGCTCGCGCGCTCGTTGGGCGTGAACTGGATGTCCCAGTACTTCTCGATCCGCAACCGCGGGGAGGTGCGTGACGCGACGGCCGTCCGCGCCGGTTCGAGCTTCGCCACACCATCGACGATGCTTCGGCTCGACGGGGTCGAGAGGGACGTGAAGAGATGATGAGCCGCGCCCCAGTCGACCGCGCGTGGAACACGCGACAGCTGGAGGATCGGCTTCAGCTCGGACGCGAACACGATCTCGTTGCCGCGATCGGCGTAATACAGCGGCTTGATGCCCAGACGATCGCGGGCCAACAGCAACTGACGCGTGCGTTCATCCCAGATCGCGAACGCGAACATGCCGCGGAGCCGCTCGACGCAGCGCGGGCCGTGCTCCTCGTACAGGTGAACGATGGTCTCGGTGTCGCTGTCGGTCTTGAAGAGGTGTCCGCGCTGCTCGAGGTCGCGGCGCAGCTCGCGGTAGTTGTAGATCTCGCCATTGAAGACGATCCACACCGAGCCGTCCTCGTTGGAGATCGGCTGACGGCCGCCTTCGAGATCGATGATGCTCAGGCGGCGCATGCCAAGGGCCACGCCGTCCCCCAGGTAGACACCCTCATCGTCGGGTCCGCGGTGCACGATGGCCGAGCACATATCCCGGATTTCGTGCTCAGGTACCGGCGCGCCGTCCCACCGAACGATGCCCGCGATGCCGCACATGGTCAGGGTTCTCCCTCGGTGGCAAGGCGTCCCGCGAGCGGGCGGCCGACCAGCGGCAATCGACGAAGCCGGTCGACAACGGGGACCCGGATGGCGGCCGGTTCCGCGATTCCGGGCGCATAGCTCAGGGCCAGATACGTTGCGGCGTACACCGTCGCTCCAACGGCGAACGCCGCGGGAGGCACGCCAGCGAGCGTTGTGGCAACGACCCACGCGGGCAGTGCGGATACCACCGCACGAGCGGTCATGCGCCCGAGCGCACGCCACGGCAGCACGTGTCTGACCTTGACCTGCAGGAGCGATGCAATCCGCACCACCGCCAGGCCTTTTGCCGCCACCGTCGCCAGCAGCGTGATCAGCACGGCTCCGATGAGGCCAAAGGTGCCGAGGAACCACCCGATGAGTGCCACGACAAGGCCGAGCCTGACGAGGTTCATGACCAGCAGGAAGGTCGTCCGTGCATACGCGCGAAGCATGGCGTCCACCGCGATGGCGGCCGGAATGACGGTCAGCGCCCAGATGCTGAAGATCGGAACGGCCGCCTGCAGCTTCGTCGTGAACAACGTGACGATGAATGGCTGCGACAACACGGACAGACCGATGCCGAGGGGCAGCAGCAGGAAGGCGAGCCGCGAAACGGTTTCGTGGAACAGGGACAGCGCGAGATGGCGATCGGCTGTGTTCTCCGCCATCTTCACCATCATCACACTCGTCGTCGACGTCATGATCAGGTCGACGAGCGGAATCGTCATGCAGGCCATCGAGTAGATGGCAAACGTCTCGCGGTCGAAGCGACCGCCGACGACGTACTGGTGATAGGTGACGAGGATGACCTCGAGACTGACCGCCAGCGCGAAGGGCAACGAATAGGCGAACTGACGGCGCCAGAGCGTGACGTCCGGCGTCAGTGTGCCGAAGCCTCGGCGCAGCACGACGAGCATCATGAGCAGGCGTACGGCGGCGAACCCCACAGCCCCGATGAACACCGCCTGCAGACTCACGAAGAGCAACGCCGGCACCACGAAGAACGCCGTGCGCGTGACGTCCGACAGCGCGTAGGTGAGCGCCGCATTCAGGTGCTGCTTCCGCGACACCATCAGGATCTCGAACACCGTCGTCACGAGCATGAGCGTGAGGAACATGCCAAGCAGGAGCAGATAACGCGGCAGGTCCGGATTGCCAAAGTGCTCGGCAATGCGGGTGCGTGCGACCCAGAGCAGGCCCAGACAAAAGAGCCCGGACAGCGTCAGCGTCAGCGCGGCGTTGGCGCCGTACCGGCCGGCCTGGTGCGGTGCTCTTGGGACAAAGTAGTAGAGGCTCTCTGCCATTCCTAACTGAGCGAGCCCGAAGCAGGTCGCGTACAACAGGAAGAACGTGCGGTACGTGCCGAGCTCCTCGAGGGTCAGCAGCCGTGCGAGCAGTGGACCGATCGCGAAGGTCGCCACCATTCCCGCCGTGCGGCCGACGACCAGCAGGAATGCCGGCCCGGTGATGTGGTCCTGCGCCGTTGTCGGCTTCATACGGAGTGCACCCGTCCGCAGGACCTGGCCGGTGGCCACAGGTCGTGGACCTGGCAGCGAAGAATGGCGGGTGAAAACTGTCCGTCGCCGTTGACCGACGACCCCTCCCACAGGAGCAGCCGCTCGATGGTCAACGTCGGATGCCGCGGGTCCTGATGTGGGCACGCGGTGTAGCCAAACCGGTAGCCGGTCCGTTCGAGCGCTTCAACGTCGCGCGGAGTGAACTGGCCTCCCGGATAGGCAAAATGCACGACCGGCGTGCCGATGTGCGCTTCGATCGTGCGCTTCGATTCCTCGAGTTCCTGGACGACCGTCTCTTCCGATTCCGCCGGCAGCGAGATGTGACGACGTGTGTGCGAACCGATGGTGATGCCGGCCCGATGCATCTGTTCGATCATCGGCCACGTCAGCGACAGAGCGACGTTCTTGAAGCCATTGCCAGTGCTGCTTTCGAGAGCCCAGATGACACGGCGTACGTTCGCCACCGACAGATCCGGCAGCAATGCCGAGACGGTCATCATCGGCGAGCTGGTCGCAGCGCGATGACGAAGCAGGTGCTCGGCCGGCAGGTCGAGCCCACGCAGGAGCGTCGACAGCTCATGCCGGGGGTCGCTCCATGCGCTGAAGGCCTTCCTCACCAGCTGGAACAGCTTGTCGTGAGTCTGCCAGGCCGGCTTGCCGACGAGGCCGGTGACCACGAACACGGCGGCGGGAATGCCTTTGCGCTGAAGGATCGGAAACGCCAGCTCGTAGTTGTCCCGATAGCCGTCGTCGAAGGTCACCGCCGCCACGCGCTCGGTGAACGGCTCACCGCTGGTGAGGTGCGCACCGATTTCATCGAGTGTGACGAAGCGGAAGTGCCGGCCGACGAGGTCGAGATGCCGCTCGAACATCTCCGCGCTCGTCAGCATGCTCGGCATCTCATCCTTCGCCTTCGCGGCGAAATCCTCGACGATCCGGTGATAACCGAGGATCAGCGGACGCTCAGGTCCGCGCGCCAGCGCCTCGGTGAGGCCGAGCTCGTGCGTGCGCGAGATCGTCGTGGCCAGCGCGCTCTTGACGTGCGTTCGCCACCGGTTCCTGCGTTCAGGTGACACGAGCGGCTCCTGGGGACCCGAGCGACAGCACACGCCGCGCAAGCTGCGCGACACCACGGCGCGCGTCGGCGGCATGCCGGTGCATGGCTTCGCCGAGCCGGAGAGGAAACATCTCGATCCGCTGAAGGCCACGCGTCTCTCGTGCCCACAGCGCCTTGTAGGCCTCGGTGCCCCAGAGCATGTCGAATTCAAGGGCACCGTCAGCGATTGCCGCCTGAACGGTGAGCGCCATCAGGACGAGGCCGATGCTGTGTGAGGAGTAACGGTCGTCGTAGCCGTGCTGATAGAAGTAGAAGCGACCGCCGTAGTTGAATCCGTACATGACCGCGGCGACCGTGTCGTCGAGTCGCAGGGCATACATGTTCAACCAGCCGCACGTGAGCGCACGACTCGTGGCCGCGTCGTGGAAGCTCCGGATCGACGATGAGGTGAACGCCGTGGACCCGCCGCGCTCCCGGTATCGGCTCGCGTGAAATGTCGCGAGCAGACGCAGCATCTCCTGCCGCTCGTCGTCGTCAACGATCCGCGTGAAGCTGACCTGGAACTGTCGCTCCAGTGCTCGAAGACGACGGCGGACGTTCGCACGATGCGACGAGCCAAGGCTGCCGAGAAACGAGTCAAACGTGTGTCCGCTCAGCGTCACAATCGGGCAGACCCCGTCGTCGCTGGAGGTCGTCGTCCACCCGATGTCGGTCAGCCGCCGGGCGAGCTGCATGGCAAGTGAACCCGGAGGCAGGTGGGTGAGGCGGACGGTCAGCCGCTGTTCCGCCATGAAGCGAGCGACTGCGTCGACGGCGTCAGGTTCGTGGCCACGGCGAACGATCAGGTCGAGATAGTCGGACCCCGCTTCTCCGGTGCCCAGGAACTCGAGCCGCGAGAACCAATACAGCGGGGACGCCACGAGATGCAGCGGCGCGATCGCCATGATCGTGTCGCCCCGGTGCACGACAATCAGGCGCAGGTGCTGGGCGACGCCGAACTGCGTCCACCACGCGTACAGCCATTCCCAGGTGAGGAACGGGTTGTCGCTGCGGCTCGATCGCAGCAGATCATTCCACCGGTCGCGAAGCGCCAGGAACTCCGAGGCGTCGTCAATGAGACGAACGGTCATCCCGTCCATTACGCCGCCCTCCAGAGACCGAGGCCGTTGACGTTCCGGGCGATGTGATCGATGTGTCGCGGTGTCAGATCCTGATGAATCGGCAGTTCGAGAACGTGTTGACGGAGGAATTGCGCGTCGGGACCCATTTCCTGTCCGCCAGGCTCAGAGCTGTCGTTCCAGAACTCGAGGGCATCAACACCGCACGAGCGCAGCCGCTCCGCCGTCGCCTGCTTGTCCGGTACGACGATCGGAAAAAAGAGTGGGCAGGCGCCGTCCGGAACCGTCGGGAAGACGCGAGAGACGCTCTGATCCAGCAGGCCGTCGAGTCGACGGTAGTTGTCGACACGGCGTTGGCGGATGGCCTCGTAGTCGAATCCTGCGAGCAGCCGTGCGGACAACCGCGACATTGCCAGATCGACTTCATCGAGATTGAAGCCGATGTCGCCGACGTTGGCGCGGTGAACGGCAAGCGCGCCGGCGGCACGGCCCATCCCGCGTTTCACTACCTGAAGAGCGGCGCCGAGACCGTTCGCCTGGCCGCGGATCCGCTGCACCACCAGTTCGGCGGCGCGCCCCATCACGGACGCTGACCCCGCGTCGCGAAGCTTCAGGCGTTCCAACGCCTCGAGGCGCGGTCCGTTCTGAATCAGGAGCGCGCCATTTGGCAGCGGCAGTGTTTTATACAGGCAGAAGATCGACCAGTCGCCGAAGCTGCCGAGCGGGCGTCCGTTGCTTTCGCTCAGCAGTGAGAGCGCGCAATCTTCGACGAGCAGCATGCCGCGCCGCCTGCACAGCTCCACGAGCTCCGGCATCGGTTGCGGCCAGCCGGCGTAATGAATCACGTACAACAGATCCGGGTTGTAGGCGCGGCAGTACCCCTCGACTTCGTCGGGATCGAGCGTCATGTCGCGCGGCACCGGGTAGTAGTGCAGCCCGGCGCCCGCCGCACGCATGGCGAGGATTTCATTGCCGCTGTTGTAGTCCGGCGCAAGCACGGTCAGTCCCGGATTCGTTGCGAGCAGCGCGCGAAAGAGGTGATAGATGGCGTTGCGTGCGCGGTAGAACGGCAGGCGGTGCGCCACGTTGAACGGGAAGCAGTCGATGTCCGTCGCGGTGGTGCGAACAAGGTCCATCGCCGACAGTCCCTGATACGTGGGAACGAAGGTTCCGATTACGCTCGCCATCGCTTCAACTCCGGTAGCACCTGGAACTTCAGAGAATGCAAAAGCCGGGCTCGCATGGTGTCGGCAAAGACATAGATCCAGTCGTGGGTTCGGCTGGTGTCGGTCCATTCGAGCTTCCAGGGTTCCGCATTGCCGAGGAAGTCGATCTCACGCAAACCCCCGGCGTAGCCATGTTGAATGGCGAGATACGTCAGGAGCTTGAAGGGTGCGCACGCGGCATACGCAGGGTCGTAGCCGGTCTTGAGCAGGAACAGCGTGTCGTCACAACACGCTCCGTACGACGCGGCAATCCGGCGATCCCCAACCGTCAGGAACATCAGACGCAGCCACCCGCGCGCCGCAGCGCGTTCAGCGAGCGAAAGATAGAACTGCTGCACGGCTGGCGTGGATGAAATCGAGGTCCGTGCCTCTGCCTTCCATCCGGACGCTTCGAGACGGAGCGCGTCTTCGCACGCACCTGCGTCACCGGCGTGGACGACTTCCAGGCGCGGCTCGCCCAACTTCGCCAGCCGCGAAAGGCGGTTTCGCAGATTCGATCGGAACTTCGCGGAGCGCGACGCCCAGTAGGTGTCCCATGTACCGGAGAGCGTGAGAAACGGCGAGACGTCTCCGCGCCAGGAACCCGTCAGGCACTGCTCGCGTTGAGCAAGCGACGTGACTGCCGCGGCCGTGGGCGAGTCGTTCGGGAGGCGGCTCAATTGCAGCAGATCCCAGTGGTCCGGTGACGTCCGCAGCGCGTTCCAGAGTGCGGAGTACGTTTCGGAAGGCGAGCGCACGATGATCCAGTCGGCTTTCGGCGTGTGATCGTTGTGCAGCAGATCCAGCTTGCGCACGGACAGGCCGTACATGTGGACCTGTTCGGCCATCATCGGTGCGATCCCGACGATGCCGTCACGGTCGCGCGCGACCACGACATGCAGCCGCCGGCTCCCGCCGAAGCACTGCCACCATGTCCGGAACCACTCATGCAGCAGGAATGGATGCGAGACGTGCCCGCGGACGACGGCATCGTTCCACTCGGGCTCCAGCGCCGCGAACGTCTGGTACTCCGTCACGACCTGTGTCGTGACCGCACCAGCGTCGTGCCGAACAATGTCCGCCGCTACACTAAGCATGCTGCTGCCATCGACCGTCGTGGCTGTTTACGCGCCAGCAGTTCGGCGTAGAGGTCCTCCGTCGCGCGCACCATCTGCTCGACCGAGAATCGCTTGCGGATTTGTGCCCGCGCCGCGCAGCCAAGCCTTGCTGCGAGCGCGCGATCGTCGAGTAAGGTCGATACCGCCGTTGCGATGGCGGTCGCATCGCCGGGCGGAACGAGCAGACCTGTGTCTCCGTCCTGCAGTGCCTCCGGCGTTCCGCCGACCCTGGTCGCCACGACGGGGGCTCCCGCGGCCATGGATTCGAGCAGCACGTTCGACAGTGCCTCGTTGAGCGACGGCATCACCGCAACGGTTGCAGCGCTGAGGACGGCGGGTACATCCGAGCGTCGGCCTGTAAATGTCACCCGGTCGCGTACACCGAGAGAGTCCGACATCCGTTCCAGCGCTGCGAGGTAGCCGGGATCGGGCGGGCTCGTTTCGCCGACGATCAGAAAGCGGACATCCGGGTACTGCGGCCTGAGCATGGCCGCCGCTTCCAGGAAATATTCGACACCCTTCAGACGCGCCAGCCGTGAGACGAGGATCACGAGACGGCAGTCCCGCGGTAGCCCGAGCTCATGACGGATCCGTTCGCCGGCGGGCGGACCGTGGAACCGGGACGTCTCGACGCCGTTGCGGATGACAACGATGTTGGCAGGGTCGTAGCCTTCGTCCTGCACCAGCCAGTCGCGTACCGCGTCTGCGTTGACGAGGATGCGATCCGCAAACTGACACGCGTACCGCTGCACGCGTTTCTGCATCGGTGTCAGGTACGGCGAGCGGTCGCGAATCGACGCGATGACCACCGGTGCCACCAGGCGTGCGGGCGGGATCGCAAAGACATTTCCGTAAAAGTTGTAAGCGTGAACGATGTCGATGCGTCCTCGCGCGATCTGGCGCGCCAGCCGCGCCTGCTGCGCCAGGGCGTGAACGCTGCGGAACGTCGCCACCCGGTATTCGCGCAACGGGATACCAAGCTGCCCGAGCTCCTCGACGAAGGGGCCCCATCGGCGCAGGCAGGCAAACGTCAGGTCGAACCGCGAGCGGTCGAGCAGGCGGCCGAGCGTCATGAACTGGTTTTCCGTACCGCCGCACATCAACGTCGGCACCACTTTCAGGATGCGGGTGCGAGTCACGAGGCAGCCGCGACTGCGGCGCGGCGGGCGAGGGCCGGCATCGGCGCGGCGGCCGTGGCCATCGACCGAGCCGTGTTGTGCAGGGCTACCGCCAGTCCCGCAATGGTGAAGAAATAAAACTGGTACGCGATCGGGTGAAACATCGCTGCGACGAAGAACGCGGCGAGCGAGACCTGGATGCCTGCGGCGAGCGGGCCAAGCGGCCGGAGCGCGTCGTCCCACTTCGAGCGCTGCTCGACGCGGCGGGCAATGCGGAAGCAGGTGATGTGCAGCCAGGCAAACAGCAGCATGCCGGGCAGGCCGAGGTCGACGGCGTACTGCAGGTAGGCGTTATGGACCGACCGGAACGTCGCCTTGCCACGGTACTTGTTCAGCGCCAGCATGTCGTTGCCGATTCCCGCGCCGACGATCGGGTTGTGCAGCACGATGCCGGTGGCCATCACCACGTCCTGCCAGCGCCCCTGCGCCGACCCGGTTTGATCAGCCTGCATATCGGTGATGGTGCTGAGTCGCTTGAAATACGAATCGGGCACGAACAGCGGCGCGACGAGCGCGACGACGACCAGGAAGCCGGCAGCGCCGGCGGAATGGCGCCGAATCAGGACCGCGAGCAGCATGATGCCCGTCGCCGAGAGCGTCAGGAACCCGGCGCGCGAGAACGTCACAATGACACCGCCGACGCTGAGGAGCATGACGGCCGCGGCCAGCCCGCGGAGCATGAGCTTGCGGGTCGCGATCATCATCGCCGCCGCGATCGGGATGATCAGGTTGAGCATCAACGCGAGATCGTTGGGATTCGCGGCAAGACCCGACCCGCCCATGTAACCGTAGATGCGGGTCAGCCCGGGGACGCCCGTCGAGAGCACGTCACCGGCCAGATAGTTCTTGATGCCGACAATCGCCAGCGGTACCGCACAGCACACCAGCGTCCACGCAATCGTCCGCAGCCGGCGCTCCGATGTCGCCAACGTGCCGACGAGCCAGAAGAACGCCACCGCCTTCAGATACGTACTCGTCAGGACTTCGACGCTGCCGCCGACCCAATAGGACACCGGGACGGTGATCACCGCCCACGCGACGAGGAGGAGCGCGATGCCGATTTCTGCGTTGATCGGCGGGGCATCCCCGCGGCCGTGCACCATGCGGTCCAGCAGATGCGCCCCGATCGCCAGGACTGCGGCGACAAACGCGATACGAAGCTGTCCGAGCGCCGGAAACCACGCCTGTGGTGACAGGAGCAGGATGACGGTGAACGTCACCAGCGCCCGGAAGGCGACGACACTGGCGGTGCTTGACGGCGATTCCTTCCGGCCGACGCCGGACGCCACGCGAGGGATCGCGTGGATCGTCTGTGGCCGCCACCAGGCAGTCGCCGGGTGCATCGAAGACGTGGTGGTCACTGCGGCCCCGCGGTCGGACGTGGCGCAGCCCGGTCGGCGAGGACCGGCACGTAGACAATCTCTTTCGCCCGCACGTGCTGGGCTGGGGGCCAGGACAGATCGCGGCCCATCGGCGCCGGATTCCGCACCTGCGCGGCATTCTGGCCGAACAGCACGATGCCGACCGTCGCCAGCGTGATCCGGAAGTCGAGCCAGAGCGATCGGTTCTTGATGTAGTACAGGTCGTACCGCATCTTCTCTGTCTCTTCTTCGAGATTGTTGGCGTAGCCGTAGCGCACCTGCGCCCATCCGGTCACGCCGGGGCGGACTGTCGATCGCAGGCCGTAGTAGGCGATGTGTTCCATGAAGGTCGTGTGATTCGAGACGGGATGCGGCCGCGGACCGATCAAATTCATTTCGCCTCGGACGACGTTCACCAGCTGGGGCAGCTCGTCGAGCCGGAAGCGGCGGAGATAGCGACCGACCCGGGTGATCCGGTGCATGTTGTCCATCACCCATTCCGACCGCGCGTGATCGGTCGGATGCATCGTCCGGAACTTCAACAGGCCGAATGGATGGCCGTGCCGGCCGGCGCGCGGCTGAACAAAGAGGACGGGCCCGCGTGAGTCCAGCTTGACCAGCAGCGCGATGAGCGCGAGGAGCGGAATCATGGCGATGAGGCCGATGATCGCGACGGTGATACTCACGATACGGGCGGTCACCTCGGCCGCGCCGTGATTGCGGAATCCCTTCGACAGGATCAGCGTGCTTGGCCGCAGCGCTTCGATCGCCATCTTTCCGGTGATCCGCTCATAGAGCTCGATGGCGTCTTCCACGTCGATGCCGCTGACGCGCGACTCGAGCAGCGACTGCAGCGGCAGCCGATCGCGCCTGTTCTCGATGGCGACCACGATCCTCGTGGGACGGACGCGGGCGACGATCTCGCCGAGCTCTTCGCAGGTGCCGAGCCATCGGTCAGCCAACGCGGCCCGGTCGTCGGGCTTCTGGCTGTCGACGACGCCGAGCACCGTGTAGTGGGCCGACTCGAGCGACTCGATCTCTTCGATCAGCCGCTCGGCGATCGGCCCCGCGCCAAGGATCAGAAGCCTGGATTGCATTCCTGGGTCCCCACGTCCGCGGACGCGTTAGGCTTGGCTCACCATGCCTGACGTGTCCGGGAAGTACTCGCGGTAATACGCGTCGTAATAACCAAACAGCGGCCGATCGTCCCGATTGAAGACGATGCCCATGACCTTCGACGGATCGACAAGATTGAGCGCTTCGCCGAGCAGCTTCCGTGGTGTCTGGTTGGCCGCCACGACGACGAGCATCTGGTCGACGATGCGCGCGAGCACGGCCGAATCGAACACCGGCAGCAGCGGCGGCGTGTCAACGATGACGACGTCGTACTCCTGCCGCGCGCGCTCCAGCAGCGGCTCAAAGCGCGGCGACCGCAGGAGTCGATGAATGGCGGATCCGGCGGTCCCCGCCGGAAGGACCGAGAGCTGATACGGCTGCACCCGCTGGACGGCCGCGGAGAGATCGAGATCCTCGCTGGCGAGGACATCGGTGAGTCCGGGCGATGCCGGCAGGCCGAGCGTCGTGGCGACGGCCGGCCTCCGGAGATCCGCGTCGATCAGCAGCACGCGAGCCTCCGATTCGCGCGCCAGCGCGCCCGCGAGGTTGACTGCCGTCAGTGTCTTGCCCTCGCCGGCAGCGGGACTGGTGACCGCCAGGACCTGCGCGCCCTGCGTCTTGATCAGGCGTTCGATCGTCAGGCGCAGTCCCTGGTACTGTTCGGCCGCGAAGGAGCCTGGGCTGGTAAAGCTCACCAGCCGCTTATCCAATGAGTGAGTGGAGGTGCTATTCACAATTAACCCCTTAACCGACGCGGTTGAGCAGCCTGACCAGCGTGTCGTTGCCGTGGGCGTAATAGGCGGAGAGCGTCGCGACTGCGACGACGGCCGCCACCGCAGACGCGGTGCTCAAGGTCGCGCGAAGCCAGCCGCGGCGCGGCCCGGTTCCGATCTGCGGGATGGTCGCGATCACCGGCACCGCCGTAAACTCGCGCACTTCATCCACGGTGTGGAACGACGTGTCGAACTGTTCCGTCACCACGACCACGGCCGCCATGGCCGCGAGCGCGAGCAGGAATCCCATCAGCACCAGGCGCATCCGGTCCGGCGCGGACGGGCCCTCGGGTGGCACCGCCGCATCCAGGATGCGGAAGTTCTCGCCCTGATGGCCGGTCTCGATCGACTCGGCGAGCCGCGCCTCGTCAAACTTGCGGGCCAGCACGTCGTAGTTCTCTTTCGCCGAGGCGTAGTCGCTCTGGATCTGCAGATAGCCTTCCTGCACACCAGGCGTGGAATCGAACCGCTGCTGCAGGATCGCGATCCGCTGCTGCAGGTCCTTTTCTTCTGTCTTCAGCCGTGACAGCTCGTCGTCGAAGTCCTTGATGCTGCGCTTGCTGCGCGGAAGCGCGTTGAGATTCTGCGGAGCATTCGAGACCGCCTGCCGCTGCGCATCGGCGGACTGCCTGGACTTGAAGGCAGCGAGATCACGCGCCTTCTGATCCTGGACATCCTTTTCCGCGGTGGCAATGCGCCGGTTGATGTCCGCAATGTCCGGGTGATCGGCTTTGAGGCCCTTCCGCTCGGCTTCGATCAGGTCTTTCTTCGCCTGGTCGAGACGCTCGCTGGCCTGCGCCAATTCCTTGGAGAGCGGGACGCCGCTCGGATCAGAGGCCAGCACGCCTTTCGCCGCGGCCGCGACGGTCGAGGCGTCTTCGAGGCCTTCGAGCAGCTTGTCTCGGGCGTCCGTGTTCCGGCGCTGGTCGTCACGGTTGCGCCGAAGTTCGTCCGCGAGCGACTGATAGGCGGCCATCGCGACACCGGCGGCCTGCGGCAGCTGGGCCTGGTTACGGACGGTGAAATCGCGGAGACGAGCGTCCTGCACGGCGACCTGCTGACGCGCGGAGGTGAGCTGTTCTTCGAGCAGCTGCGTCGCCCGCTTGGCTTCGCTCGCGCGCATCGCCGAGTTGTGCTCCACGAAGAACTGCGCGATCGCGTTGCTGACATCGGCGACGCTGTGCTTGTCGGCGCCGGTATAGGTCAAGGTGAAGGCGACAGTCTTGGTCCGGCCGCTGACCTGCTCCGGTCCGTTCGCCTCCCACTGAATATCCTCACGCGCCTGGGTCAGGACGTCCTCGAAGGCCGTCTTTGTGCGCAGCTCGGGATAGAGGTTGAACCGTTTGATCAGACCGGTCAGTCGCTCGCGGCTGAGGATCTCCTGTCTGATCTGATAGAGGCGGCTTTCGAGCTCGTTGCTCACCGTGGGCCGCACCACGCCGTCGGGCAGGGGCCGCTCGATCACCACGATCGCGCTTGCGCGATACAGATCCGGGAGATACACAGCGAAGGCCACGGCTGCGGCGATCACCGTGGTGAACGCCACGGCCGCAATCAGCGCGCGCCGGCGGAGGATCGCCAGCGTTCGCACCAGCATCGACTCGTCGGAGGGGGGCATCAGCTCACGGGCCATTTGAGTCCTCACTGCACGACGATGACGTCGCCCGGCTGGACGACGAAGTTGGCGTTGTTGCGTCCGTTGACCGCGTCGTTGTACCTGAAGTCGATCGCGCCCTTTTCGCCGCGGCGAATGACCTTGATGTTGCCCTTGTCGGCGAACTCGTTGAGCCCCTGCGCGCGCGCGATCATGTCGAGCACGGTGACGTCAGTGGTCTTCAGCTCGAAGTAGCCCGGCATGCGGACATTGCCGGATACCGACACCTTCGGGCTGTGAATCTCGCGGACGACCACCGCGACTTCCGGGTTCTCGATGTACTTCGACAAGTACTCCGTCAGCTCGGCCTTGACCTGGTTGGTCGTCTTGCCGGCGACGTCGATGTCGTTGATCAGCGGGTGCGACACCTTCCCGTCAGGACGCACAGGCACGCGCTCGCGACTGAGCTCGGGGTTCTTCCAGACGTTGATGTCCAGGATGTCTTCGGGCCCGATCCGGTAGTCCTTGGGATCGACGCGCACCGGCTCAACGACGCGAGCGGGTGCGGCCGCGGCGGCATTTGGCGCTGCCGGTGCCGCAATCACCAGCGGCGGTTTTGTCGTCGCCGGCGTTGCCGTCGTCGTCGAGCCCGATGTGCCGACCGCTTCACGCGGGGTCGGCGACGGCTGCTGGGCCAACGCTGCTGACGAGAGAGCGATGGCAGCTGTAAACGTAGTGAGTACCCGCGCGATCATCGAAGAACCCCTTTCACACGCGCCGCCTCATCCGGCGGCAGAATCGAACGGAAGAGCCGTGGCGCGACTGTGACACTCACGCGAAACACGTGCCGCAACACGTTCTCGTCCAGACGGCGACGGATATCGCCCTGTTGATAGTCCAGACCGTAGGAGGCGGAGACGCTGTACATCCCGTGGGAGGTCCACGACCCGATCAGAGTCGAGCGATACACACGCGCTTCGCGGAAGTCGATCGTCGTGATGTCGGTGGCGCCGAGACCCGCGCCGAGCTCCCAGCGGCTGAGGAACGGCCGGGCGATCCGCAGCGCCCCGCTGTCGACTGCGACCGGACCGGGAATGCCGAGGATGATCGTCTCGCCGTGCCAGTAGTCGGCCGCAAGGTCGATGCGATTGGTGTCGCGTCTGAGCGACGCCGACACCTCCGGCTTCAGGCCGCTTCGATACGAGGTGACGCGCGGTCCTGCGTACAGCGACAGATGCGTCCTCGGCGCCATCTCGCGGGTCCATCCGCCGAGGATCGACTGCGACGTCGAATGCGAGAAGGGATCGACGAAGTAGCGGGAGAGGTAGGTCCCGACGATCGCCGATCGCGACGTCAGCTCACGTGAGACCGAAAGCCGTGCCTGGTGCAGCGTGCCGCTCGGCAGGTCGAGCTCGTTCTCTCTCGTCAGGTCATAGCCGGCGGTGAACACCGCGCGCGGATTGAGGCGCCGCACGAACGTCGGCGACAGCTGGAAGCGCTGCGCGGTGCGGCGGGCGCCGAGAATGCCCGTGTCGAATTCGATCTCGCCGGGGGTTTCTGAACGGTCGTAGCGCGCCTCGACTCCCCACGTCGTCAACGGGCTGCTTTTGAACCCCATGTTGAGAAAGGCATGACGACGGGCGTCCAGCGTGTTGAGCGAGGAGAAGTTCGACCGCAGCATGTCCTGCGAGTAGAGGCTGATGAGCATCAGGCGAGGCGACTCGAAATTGCCTTCGAGGCTCGGGCGCAGCTGCATCATCTTGCCGGCGCTGCTGTCCGTCTCCGCGAACAGGTTGTCGTCGTAGACGCCCGCAATCGACAACGACGGCACGATCGTGAACCGCGATTGCGCGACGGCGATCGGCGACAGGGCCGTGAGCGTAACGAGCGTGGCGAGAATGGTCCGACGCATATTCCTCCGGGCTTCGCCCCCGTGAATCAGAGTCCGCATCGTTCCGAACTACCTCGAGCGAAGTCGAGGTGCGAATACGGCTCACTTACGGCGCTGCTGAAGTGCAATATCCGTTCACAGCTGGCATCCGGCATGTGGCGACACGCAGCGCGCGTGGATCTCGCACAGAACGCACGGGAAACCCGCGATGCGCGAGTTGGCATGAATACGAAGAGTGCCGAATGAGGCGTGGCGTTCCGAAAAACCCCGGTTCGTTGCCACTCGAAGCACTAACTCAGGAATGGCCCCCGCGCCAACTGATCACCGGATGCGATACCGCCTCGCGCTGGAGCGACTCGGCATCGACGGCATCGGTGGGATAGCACGCAGCACCGACAGACAGCCGCAGCGGCGCGGGGAAGTCGTAGTGGTTCATGCGTTCCACGAGGCGGTCAATGACACGCGTCGAATTCTCGTAGTCGGCATCGAGCAGGACGAGCGAGAGCAGTCCCTGGCTCGTCAGGCCCAGGACGTCGGTGTCGCGGACCTCGTTGCGGATGATGTGCGCCACCTCACCGACGGTGCCCTGGTCGGCGGCGACGGTCATGCCGTCGAATTCACGGCTGGTTTCCACCGTCACGAGCGTGAGGTAGTTCTGTGATCGCACGGCGCGCCGCAGTTCGCCGTCGAGTACGAACTCGAAGGCGTGCGGCTTCAGCAGTCGCGAATCGTCGTCGAACAGCGGGTCGCTCATGCGGGTGTCAGGAGGCCTTGTCCAGGCCGTTCTCCTTGATCTTGTAGAGCAGGGCTTTGTAGCTGATGCCGAGGTTCTCCGCGGCTTCCTTCCGGTTCCATCGCGTTCGCGTCAGCATCCGCAGAATGAGCTCGCGTTCGGCCTCGCGTGCGGCCGTGCGGGCGATGTCCTTCAGCGACACGCTGGTCGCACCGGCCGGCACCGCACGAGCCGGTTCGGCCTCATCGTCGACCACGTCCACGGTGGGCGGTGGCGGTGCGACGGCGCGCGGTGCAGGAACGGCCAGCGGGCGCGGCGCCGACATCACCGGCTGGAGCAACTCTCTGGCAATCCCCGCTTCCGTGCCGAGGACCACCATCCGTTTGATCAGGTTCTCGAGCTGGCGCACATTCCCTGGCCAGTCGTACGTGAGGAACTGCTGCGACAGCTCGGGACTGATCAACGTCATCGGCTTGTTGTATTGCACCGAGTACTTGCGCAGGAAGTGATCGGTCAGGATCGGAATCTCTTCCCGACGGTCACGCAACGGCGGCAGGTTGATGGTGACGACGTTCAGCCGGAAGTAGAGGTCTTCGCGAAACTGCCCTGAGGCGACGGCGGTTTCGAGGTCACGGTTGGTGGCCGCGATCAGGCGCACGTCCACCTGCACGTCGGCCTTGCCGCCCAGGCGCGCGAACCCGCCGTCCTGAAGGACCTGCAGCAGCTTCGCCTGAAGCGGATAGCTGATGTCTCCGATTTCGTCGAGGAACATCGTTCCGTGGTTGGCGAATTCGAACTTGCCCGGCTTCTGCTGGATGGCACCGGTGAACGCGCCCTTTTCGAAGCCGAAGAGCTCCGATTCGAGCAGTTCCGTCGGCAGGGCGGCGCAGTTCACCTTCACGAACGGCCTGTCTTTGCGCAGCGACCGATCGTGGAGCGCATGCGCCACGAGCTCCTTGCCGGTGCCGCTCTCTCCGCGGATCAACACGGTGACGTCGGTATCCGAGACGCGCTCGATCAGATCGCACACCACGGACATCTGATCGCTGTTGCCGAACAGCGTTGAATACTTGGACTGCTCGTTGAGACGGGCGCGGAGCGACGCCACTTCCTGAGTCAGCTGTCGCTGCCGGATCGCGGATCCGATCAGCACTTCGAGTTCGTGATCCTGGAACGGCTTGCAGACGAAGTCGGTGGCCCCGAGCTTCATGGCCTGCACTACGGTGTGCGTGCCGCCCTGGCCGGACATCACGATCACCGGCACTTCGTGATCGATCTGCTTGAGCGCCGCCAGTGCGGCGAGGCCGTCCATGCCCGGCATGATCACGTCGAGCAGCACCGCGGACGGGCGCTCGGCATGAAAGCGACGGATCGCCTCTGTGCTACTCGTGACCGTCAGCGCCGAATAGCCGCGCGCGACGAGAAAGTCCTGCAGGAAGCCGCACATCGCAAGGTCATCGTCAACCACCATCACCTGAGGCTTCTGACTCATGGCGCTCCCATATCCCCAGTGCTCGACTGTGCTGCCACCGGCTGCAGACGAGCAAGCGCGGTACCATCGCCGGAAAACGTTTGGAACAGGAGGGAACATGTCGCTGCGGGTTCGGACGCGACAGTGGGAAAAGTGGAAAGCGGCGTCCCGGTAGGAACGCCGCTTCTCATTTTGAGCGTTCCGCCTGAAGGCGGAAGCCGGGCGGTGGCCCGGCTAGGGACGCTCGATCCCGGTTTCCTTAATCTTGTTGAGGAGGGTTTTGTAACTGACGCCAAGCAGGACCGCAGCCTTGCGACGGTTCCAATGGACCTGCTTGAGGGTGTCGGAGATCACCGCGCGCTCGGCAGTGAGGGCGGCTTCGCGCGCGACTTCGGCGAGCCGGCGGCCGTCCTGAGCCGCTGGCGGTGCCTCGGCCGGTTCGTCAGCGTCATCGTCATCATCCGACGGCGACGGCGCGGCCTCCACTGGCGGCGGTGCGTGATACGCCGGCGAATACTCGCTCTGCGGCGCCGTCACGCCCATCGGATTCGGCTTCACGCGCGGCTTCTCGAGCTCGCGCAGGACCATGTGCTCGTCCTGCAGGATGACGAAGCGCTTGATCATGTTCTCGAGCTCGCGGATGTTGCCCGGCCAGTCGTACTGCATGAAACGCTGCCGCAGGTCATCGGAGAGCGGTCGCATCGGCCGGTTGTAGCGGTGCGAATACTTGACGATGAAGAAGTCGGTCAGGCTCGGGATCTCGTCGCGTCGTTCGCGCAGCGGCGGCACCATCGCCTCGATCACCTTGAGCCGGTAATAGAGATCCTCGCGGAAATCGCCGCGCAGCATCATCTGTTCGAGGTCGCGATTGGTGGCGGCGAGCACGCGGACGTCGATGTTGATCTTCTTGTTGCTGCCAAGCTTCGTGAACTCGGCGTCCTGGAGGACGTGCAGCAGCTTGGCCTGCAGCGGCGGCTTCATCTCGCCGATCTCGTCGAGGAGGATCGTGCCGGTGTGCGCCTGCTCGAACTTGCCGATACGTGTCGTCGCGGCGCCGGTGAACGCGCCCTTCTCATGTCCGAACAGCTCGCTCTCGAGCAGCTCCGCCGGCAGTGCGGCGCAATTCACTTTCACGAACGGCCGTGTCTTGCGGTTCGATCGCTGATGGATGGCGCGCGCCACCAGCTCCTTGCCGACGCCGCTTTCGCCGCGAATGAGCACCGTGACATCGCTGTCGGCCACCTGGTCGATGATCAACGCCACCTGGCGCATGGCCTCGCTATCGCCCCAGCCGATGAACGCTTCGGACTGGTCGTCGCTCAACTGCTGGCGCAGGTCGGTCAGCTCGTTGACCAGGCGACTGCGTTCAATTGCCTGTCTGATCGCTGCGTCGAGTGCGATCTCGCCGAGTCCCTCCGGGTCATCGGGTTTGACCACATAGTCCGCGGCGCCAAGACGCACGGCCTCGACGATCGTCTGCGCCTGCTCCCGGCCGGAGAGCATGATCACCTGCAGCTCGGGCCGCGCGGCCTTCAGGGCCTTGAGCGTCTGCAGGCCGTCCATGCCGGGCATCGCAACGTCGAGCAGCACGATGTCGGGTGGCTCTCCCTGCCGGATGGCGGCAACGATTTCATCGCCGCGCGAATAGGAACGGGCCTCGAACCCCCGGATGTCGAGGAAGGTCCTGAGATAGCCGGCAAATCCCGAATCGTCGTCGACGATGGCGATGGACGGACGGCGCTGATCGGTCGCGGCAGGAGGGGGCGCGGGGTTACTCACGGCTGTCGTCATGGAGTCGGTATCCTTGTCGGGCATCTTCGTACGGCGTCTCGTTCAAGCCGCGGTCAGCGGCAACCGCAGCGCCGCGGTCGCGCGGCTGTGTGCGCCGGTGGCGGACCACACGGCGCCACCGTGCTTCTCGATGACACGGCGCGCCACCGGAAGCGCGAGTCCGAGCCCGCCGCGCCATTCATCGAACGACACTGGCGGGTCGAGCGCCGCGCGTTCGAGGTCCTGCACGACCGAGTCGTCGCCGATGACGAGCACCGCCCATCGCTGGCGATCGCCAGCGACGGAACACCGGGCGGAAAGACGTCCCGGTTCCACGCGCTCGCGTACGGCCGATTGCATCAGCGCTTTCACCGCAGCGGCGATGCGCGCGCGATCACCGGTGACCCGTATCTCTGTGATGGCGACTTCCGTCATGCCGACCGGCTTTGCGACACATGCATCGAGTTGAACGCCGCGGTCCTCACCGTCATGCAACTCGCTCGCCAGCTCCACGATAAGGGCACCGAGATCGAAATCCTGTCGCGCGAACGCCACCTCGCCGCCTTCGAGCTTGCCGAATTCGCTCATCTCTGCGACGAGGGCGCCCAGGCGACCGCAGGAACGGTCTGCTTCTTCCAGCATCTTTTTCTGTTTATCAGACAGCGGACCCGCTTGCTCGCGCAGCAGCATCCGGAGGTAACCCGCGACGACGGTAACGGGGGTGCGCAGCTCATGCACGGCGAGCGACATGGCCCGAGGCAGGGAATTGGGTTCGACTGTCATGCGTCTGTTCTCGATCTGTGTTGGTTTGCGACGGTTGTGCTTTGAGGCTGGACAGTTCCGCCGAAGCCCGGCGTGGCAACGCTACCACGCAGACGGCCATTCAAATCTCATCTTTAGGGCATCCGGGCGCGGTTGCTCCTATAATTGCCGCATGTTGATCAGGAAAGCGCCCGATGTGCGTTCCTCGGAGATCACGCCGAAGAACGTCTATTACCGCCGCCGGGAGTTCTTGCAGGCATCCGCCGCCGCGCTGGTCGCGGCAGGTTGCGGGTCGCTTCCAGGTTTCGCCGACGCCCAGACGCGCATCAAGCTCAAGGGCCCCATCAAGAAGAGCCCGTTCAGCACAACCGAGAAGGTGAACCTGTACGAGCACGTCACCGGTTACAACAACTTCTACGAGTTCGGTACTGGGAAGGACGAGCCGCAGGTCAACGCCCGCAACTTCAAGACGGCGGGTTGGACCCTGGAAATCGAAGGCGAGGTTGCAAAGCCCGCCAAGTACGCCCTCGAGGACTTCCTCAAGCCGTACGCGCTCGAAGAACGTATCTATCGAATGCGCTGCGTCGAGGCATGGTCGATGGTCATTCCCTGGGTGGGCATTCCGCTCAAGGACGTTGTGGACAAAGTTCAGCCTACCGGCAAGGCGCAATACATCGAGTTCGTCACGCTGCACGACGTGGCGCGCATGCCGATGCAGCGCACCAACGTTCTCGACTGGCCGTACGTCGAAGGCCTCCGGCTCGATGAAGCCAGGCATCCGCTCGCGTTGCTCGCGGTCGGCATCTACGATGAAGTGCTGCCCGGCCAGAACGGCGCGCCGATTCGCCTGGTCACGCCATGGAAGTACGGCTTCAAGGGCGGCAAGTCGATCGTCAAGATGCGATTCGTGGAGAAGCAGCCGAAGAACACCTGGCAGGTGATGGCTGCCCACGAGTACGGGTTCTATGCGAACGTGAACCCGAATGTCGATCACCCACGCTGGAGCCAGGCGCGTGAACGGCGGCTGCCGGATCTGCTGGCCACGACGAAAACACAGATGTTCAACGGGTACGCCGATCAGGTCGCAAGCCTGTATTCCGGCATGGACCTTCGCAAGAATTATTGAAGCCGATTTTGCTCCTCAAGGCGGCGGCGTTTGCCGCCGCCCTCATTCCTGCCGCGGCGCTTGCGTACCGCTTTTACACGCAGGACCTTACGGCCAATCCAGGCGACTACATCACCGACCAGACTGGTACGTGGGCGTTGTCGCTGCTGGTCATCTCTCTGACGATCACGCCGCTCCGCCGCCTCACGAAGTGGAACGAGCTGATCAGGCTCCGGCGCATGTTCGGACTGTTCGCATTCTTCTACGCGACGCTTCA
This sequence comes from Vicinamibacterales bacterium, assembly GCA_035647075.1. Classification (GTDB taxonomy): domain Bacteria; phylum Acidobacteriota; class Vicinamibacteria; order Vicinamibacterales; family UBA2999; genus Gp6-AA40. The sequence goes on from DASROF010000124.1 coordinate 47,422, forward strand.
CATGCTCACGTGGGTCGTCCTCATCAACTTCTTCGACGTGAAGGCCATGATCGTGGACGTGGCGAAGCGCCCGTACATCACCGTGGGCATGGCCACGTTTCTGATTCTGCTCTCCCTGGCGGTCACCTCGAACCGCTTCTCAGTCCGCAGGCTCGGCAGACGCTGGCAGAAGCTGCACCGGCTCGTGTACGTTGCGGCGATTGGCGGCGTGGTGCATTTCTGGTGGCTGGTGAAGGCCGACATCACCCTGCCGCGGCGATGGGCAGTGGCTGTCGCACTGCTGCTCGGCTTCCGTGTCTGGTGGGCGTGGCGCACAAAGGCGCCTGTTCGCTCAGCAAGCCCGGCCTAGCTCATCCAAAAGCAATCATTACGACCCTGACTTGCGATGAGTCGCGGTCGCCGTTACTCTCGGCTTGAGTGGGCGAGGGTCAAATGCCTGAGGCGCCGCTGGTGCTCATCGTCGAGGACGATTTGAGTACCCGCACCTTGTACCGGGAGTACCTGTCCCACGCCGGCTTCAGGATCATCGACGCGCACAACGGCAACCAGGCGCTCGCGAAGGCGCAAGAGCTGCGGCCGAACGTGGTGCTCACTGATCTCGCTGTTCCTGGTATGGACGGCTTCGAATTCTGCCGCGCGCTGCAGCAGTCGGACGAGACGCGCACGATCCCGATCCTGGCGGTCACCGGACATGCGGAGTATCTCGATCAGCCCGATCGATTCCGCCAGGCCGGCATCCTGCGCGTGCTGACCAAGCCGTGTGCACCGGATGTGATCGAGGCGGAGCTGCGGCGTCTGCTGCGCGAGACCCACGGTCGGTCGCTCCGGCGCGCCAGAGTAGAGGCCGACACGTAGGTCGGCCTTTCACGTCAGGCCGTTTTGCGGCGGGGTGCGCGAGCCGGAGCCGGCGACGGCTTGCCGGCCGGACCGAGCTGCTTCAATTTCTCCATCGCAGTACGTTGCACGGCCAGCTCGCGTTCGAGTACTTCGAGCTTGCGGGCCATGTCCTGCGAGGACTCGACACCTTGAGCCATGCGGCGGCGACGCGGCATGGGACCTCCAGCGTGATCTTGTTGGGGAAAAGCGGCGGCCAGTATAGTCGTGCCGGCCGACGGCTTCAAGCGCCGAACGCGTTATCTCGCGTTCGACTGCACACGAAATTTCGCGGCCTGCTCCGGCCGGTGCGTGGCGTCATACAACGTGACCAGATCGTCGCGCGCCGCCTGTAACCAGCTTACCGACGGCGTCGTCTGACGGCTGACGATGTCCTGACCGGCGAGGAGCTCAGTTTCCGCTTCTGCATAGCGCTGCTGACGCAATAGTGTCCGGCCAAGTTTGAGCCGGGCGATGCCGGTGTTCAGGTGAGTCGGCGACTGCGTCGCTGAGTACATCGCGATGGCATCCCGATAGAGCGCTTCGGCGCGTCTATAGTCCTTCCGCGCGACAAACACTCCACCCAGATTGGAGGTCGCGGTGGCGAGCAGGTAGTGCTTGTCGCCATAGACCTTGCGATAGATATTGCCCATCCTCGTAAACGCCGCCTCGGCATCGTCGAGGCGCCCGGTCTGCACGGCGATGTTCCCGAGGTCGTTGACGGCGGAGGCGACGCGCGGATGATCGGCGCCGAAGACGCGCTCCTGAATGGCGAGCGCGCGTTGCAGAACGACGGCCGCCTCGTCGAAGCGCTTCTGGTACACCAGTGAGCGGCCAAGCATCGTGAGATTGGACGCCGTCTGGTGATGATCCTTCCCGAACCACGACTCGGTGATCGCGAGCGCCTCGCGATAAAAGCGCTCGGCGTCACGGTACTTGCCGCGTTCGGACTGAATGGCGCCAAGGTTGATCAGATCATCGGCGACGAGTGCGTGGCGGTCGCCGCTGACGCGTCGCGAGATCGCGAGGACGCGTTGTCCGGTGGCCTCAGCCACGTCGTAGTTGCCGGCATAGAACTGCGCGTTGAATAGCTGACGCAGCGTCTCGGCGTAATCGGCATTCTCGAGACCCAGCGCCGACTGCAGGTGGACGGACTCGTCGAGCGCCTTGATCGCATCGGGGTACTGCCCCCGTTCGGTCAGCACCTCGCCGAGCGTCGTATACGCTTTCGCGACTGCGGGCGACGCGGACGGACCCAGGCGCTGCAATACCGTGAGCGCCTGTCTGGCGAGCTTCTCCGCTTCGTCGAACTGCGCCTGGTCGCTGCGCAGCAACGCCAGTCGCGTGAGGACGTCGGCAGTGTCGGCGCTGTCGGCGCCGGACAACTGCTGGCGCTCGGCCAGCGCCTTGTTGAGCAGCGTCTCGGACGTGTTGAAGTTGCCGAGGCGTCGATAGATGGTTCCGAGCGTCGCGTGCATTTCCGCGCGGACGGCGGGCTCTTTGCCCAGCAAGTCAGCCTCCTGCACCCCGCGATCGAGCAGCGTCAGGACTCGCAGCTCCTCCGCGGGCGCGGCCGTGGTGTCTCCCCCCGTGAAGAGTCCGAGCAGCAGCTCCTGGATGCGCTCCGCCCGCGTTGCCTGCAGCAGCGCGGCGTCGCGCGCGACCGCAAGGCGAATCGTGTAGAACGCGACGACGGCAACGACGATCGCGAGCGTGGCGGCTGCCGCTGTGAGCGGACGCCAGTGACGACGGCTGAACTTGGCGACACGGTAGGCGACGGCGTCCGCCCGCGCTTCGAGCGCTTCGCCATGGCGATAATGCTCGACGTCGCGAATCAGCGCTTCGACCGAAGCGTATCGCCGCGCCGGATCGGCGTGCATGGCGGTGAGCACAAGCACGTCCAGGTCGTTTGCCGATCGTGCGCCGGACGGTCGTGGCGGTTCCTTGTCGAGCAGCGCCGACACTGCGTCGGGGGACAGCTGCGATGAGAACTCGTAGGCGCGGCGTCCGGCGACCAGCTCGTACAGCAGGGCACCGAGACTGTAGACATCGGTGTGCACGCCAATCGGCTCGCCTCGGAGTTGCTCGGGCGCTGCGTACGCCGGAGTCATCGGACGCATGCCGGTGCGTGTGACGTCCAGATCCGAGTCGGTGTCGGCGAGCTGCTTGGCGATCCCGAAGTCGAGCAGCTTGACCGTGCCGTCGGCGGTCACGAGGATGTTCGACGGCTTCAAGTCGCGGTGAATGACCAGATGCCGATGCGCGTACTGCACCGCGTCACAGACATTTCGAAACAAACGCAGCCGCTCGCGCAGCGGCGTCTGATGGGCCTGGCAGTACTCGGTGATCGGGACGCCGTCAACGTACTCCATGACGATCCACGGCGTCCCCTCGTTGAGCACGCCGGCGTCGAACAGACGCGCGATGCCGGGATGATTCAAGGCCGCCAAGGTGCGCTGTTCGGCGGCGAAACGTTTCCGTCTCGACGGCGACAGCCAGGCGTCGCGCAGGATCTTGATGGCGGCCTGTGTGCCCAGGTCAAGACGCTCGGCCAGGAAGACCGTTCCCATGCCGCCTTCGCCGAGAACGCGCACGAGACGATACGCGCCGATCTGTTCGACGGCCGTGCGGGCGCCGTCGAGGAGCGGCGCCGCGAGCTGACCGACGCCGGCGTCCAAGAGCGATGCCCCGCGTTCGTCTTCGTCGATGGCTGCCAGCACTTCCTCGAACAACTCGCGATCGTCGCCCGCGGCGCGCTCGACGAAGGCGCGTCGCTCGCCAGGCGCGAGGGCGACTGCCTCATGAAACATCGCCTGGATGCGCTCCCAGCGTGCGCTATCCACGAGGCCGCAGCTCCTTGGCGAGCCAGGCCTTTACGGCGCGCCAGTCGCGCTGCACCGTCGCCTCGGACACCTCCAGCGCCGCGGCGGTCTCTGCGATGTCGAGCCCTCCGAAGAACCGACAGACCACCATCTCTGCCTGCCGCGGGTTCAGGCGTTCGAGCGCATCGAGCGCGGCATCCAGCGCAAGCACGTCGCCCACGCTGTTGACCCCTGCCACGATCGACTCGTCCAGCGTGACGAAGACCAGATCCCGCCCTCGTTTCGCGGCGTTGCGTCGCCGGGCCGCCTCGACGAGGACCTGACGCATCGCGCGTCCGACGATGCGGCGGAAATGGAGCGGCGAATACACCTTGAACCGCGGTGCCGCCGCCAGCTTCAGGAACGCCTCGTTGACGAGAGTGGTCGGACTCAGCGTGGCGCGCGGATCGTCACTCTTGACCATCGACGCCAGACGACGCAGCTCTTCGTACGCAGCGGTGAAGAGATCGTCGAGCGGCGGATCGCCAGTGACAGAATCGCGCACGTTTGTTGGCAGGCCCGGATCTTACCGAAGGCAGGGCCAGTTGGTCTGCGGGTACACACTAGTCCCTGTCCAGGCAGACTCGCGCAGGATTTCGTACCCGTCGGCATCGTCCGGGGGGATTGTCGCCATCGGCACATAGCGACGCTCGATGAACCGCCAGATCTCCGGATTGCTCTCCTGCAACCACTGCCGGCGTGGCAGCGGAATGACGACGAAGGGCACCCGCTCCTGCTGAAGACGTGCAACTGTCCGGGCTTGCTCCCATGCTGACAGCGGACGGTACAGACGACGGTGATCGCCGGCGAATCCGCGATCGGCCACGACATAGATATCTGGCGAATACCACGTGAACAGCAGTCGATCCTGCGGCGCGGTGCAGACGCGGAGGTACTCGAGGAAGGGCAACAGGACGCCCGACGGATTGTTGGGAACCGGCCCTGGTTTGTCGTCGTGCAAGTGGGCCGAGACCTCGCGCCATCGCGCGACAACGCCAGTCGGACCCTTGAGGATACCGGTGGTGGCGAGCAACTGGCCGACCTGTGCGAACTCGACGATGGCCATGAACACGGTCGCGGTTGCGAGCACGACGATCGCCCGGGTGAAGAATCGCCGCAATCCATCGATCCGCAATTGCCAGAGCGAGGCCCCGATCCACGCGGCGAGCATCGAATGTGAGGCCGCAAGGTCCGGCAGCCGGACATGGAGTGGCGCGCGCAGAAAGGCGACGTCCGTAAAGAACGCGAGCACCGCCAGCATCGCGACCACTGCGGCGTCTGCCGTCGAGTGGTCACGTCTTCGCGCGACGAGCAGTGCGATCGCCGCTACCGGGAGCAGCCAGGACAACCAGAAGAGCACCGCCAGGCTGTTCTCCTGGACGCGCCAGCCAGGCTCGAGCTGCAGCAGGCGCCACGCGCTCCGCCAGCTGCGGGCCTGCACGAGCCGGTTGAACCCGTCGGTGTCTTCAACGTGCGGATCGTTCTGGATGGCGCGCAGGTTTGCGGGGGATGTGTCGCGGATGTGGTAGCGCCACGTGGTGCCCTCGTCGTGTTCGACCCGGTCCATGTGGTACCGCTGCTCGAGTGCCTCACGGGTCTGGTCATCAACCGACGGCGCCCAGCGCACATTGTTGGGCGCTGCATTTCTCCTGATCCAGAGTCCCGCCCGGGTGTCCAGGTACGGGACCGGAATCTGATACGGGGCCGACGCGGCCTCCGAGCTGAGGTACTGGCGCGCGATCGCGACATAGGTGGGGATGCCCGCTGCCCACTGAACGTAGAGAAGATGGGGCAGCACGAATGCGGCCGCCAGCGCGGCGTAGAGCACGAGGGTGCGCACCACGGCGCGCATTCCCACAGGCCACTGGACGATCACGAGCAACGTGACGATGGCGACCCCCAGATACACCGCGTGATCGTGACGGAAGTAATAGCCAAGTGCGGTGGCAGCGGACAGCGCCGCAATGCGCCGCGTGGTCAGATTCCTGACCGCCCAGCAGGCGACGGCGATGGCCACCGCCTGCACGAGCAGCTTCGGATAGCTGTAGGTGCGCGGAAAGATCGCGACTTGCGCGATCACAGCCAGGGCCGCCGCCAGCATCGAGCGTGACAGGCGCGCTGCCACGCGGAAGCTCAATGCCGCGGCGATCGCAAAGGCGAGCGCGACGATGATGGCTTCGGAGAGGAAGGGCGCGTTGATCAGGCTCCACGCCGCCGCGGAGATGGCATACATGAGCGGCATGCCTTCGTCGACGAAGTCACGCACGGGCAGCGCGCCGAGCCGGAGTTGCTGGGCGAGCGCGACGTGATCGAAATGGTCGTTGAGGAATTCCGTGAGCGTGAGCCAGCGGAAGGCGGCGGCCAGGAGAAAGGCCAGCGCCGTTCCCGCCGATAGAAATAGTCGATTCACTCTGGCCGCTATTGTCGCTGGGTCGCAGGCTTCACGAATACAAACCTGTGATTTCGGTGACCAGATTTGTGCGCGGGCGATCAGATTTGTGAGCGCGGGAAGTCCCGGGTGGCGCCGCCGCTCGAAGTCGAGGAGTTTTCCGAGGAAATTTGCGTCGTACCGGCGGGTAGCGTGGCGTTTGTCTTGCTCCACCCGTTGCTCACGCGTGCATCACGGACACGTTTGAACAGGACCCCCAATGGCAGCGCATTCGACAACCACGGCCGACTCGAAGAAGAAGCCCGACATCCATCTCGCGCCCTCCGCGGCGAAGCGGCTGCCGCTGGGCGAAATGCTGGTCAAGACCGGCGCGATCTCGCAGGATCAGCTGCAGGACGCGCTGCGTCAGCAGAAACATCACAAGGGCGTACGGCTTGGCCGCCTGCTCGTCAAGCTGGGTTTCATCAGCGACGACGTGATGCGTCAGGCGCTGAGCTCGCAGCTCAACGTGCCATTTGTCGATCTCGAGCGGATGCGCATCGATCCGGCCCTTGGCCGCACCATCAATCACGCCTACGCGCGTCGTCATTGCCTGCTGCCGGTCAGCACGATCGGCCAGAGCCTGACGGTCTGCATGGACGATCCGACGGACCAGACCGTCGTCGCCGAATTGAAGCGGCTGACCGGCTTCAGTATCAGCATCGTCACGGCGTCGCACGAATCGATCAAGGCAGCATTCGGCCGTCTCTACGCCGAAACCCTGCAGTCTCAATCGGGTGGCGTCGGTCCCACACCGGAAACGGGTGTGATGGATCTGCAGTTCGACGAAGACGCAGATGATCCCCGCGCCCAGAACAACTACGGCTACGAATACAAGGGCGCTGACGTCATCGTCCAGAAGCTGCTCGCGCTGGCCATCGAGCAGCGCTGCAGCGACATGCACATCGAGACGCTGTCGAACCGAATCGGCATCCGGTTCCGCATCGACGGTCTGTTGCAGGCGCCGCAGCTCGGCGACATCGAGGCGGCGTGCAACGGCCTCGGCCGCGAGATGATCTCGCGCTTCAAGATTCTGGCGAAGCTGGACATCGCCGAGCGCCGGCGCCCGCAGGACGGCAGCTTTCGCGTCCGCGTGGCGAAGGGCGAGGAACTGATCACGATCGACCTTCGCGTCTCCATCGTTCCGAGCATGCACGGCGAGAGCGTCGTCATCCGCGTTCTGGACAAGTCGCGGCTGCCGGCGTCGATCGACGGCCTGGGGCTGCCGAAGGCGATGGTGACGCAGTTCGGTCAGCTGCTGCACCGGAGCGCGGGCATCATTCTCGTCACCGGTCCGACCGGATCGGGCAAGAGCACGACGCTCTATTCCGCACTGAAGACGCTCTACAAGCCGCAGATCCGGGTGCTGACCGCCGAAGATCCCATCGAGTACGTCTACGAGCAGTTCTCGCAGTGCGAGGTGAACGATCAGATCGGGAACACCTTTGCGAAGTACCTGCGGGCCTTCCTGCGACATGACCCCGAAGTGATCATGATCGGTGAAATCCGCGACGGCGAGACCGCGCAGATGGCGTTGCGCGCGGCGCAGACCGGCCACCTGCTCATGAGCACACTGCATACGACCACCGCGGTGGAAGCCGTGACCCGCCTCCGCGACCTGGGCATCGATTCGAACACGATCGCCTCCACACTCGCGGGCATCATGGGGCAGCGTCTCGTGCGCCGCGTGTGCAAGGAATGCAAGGCGCCGTATCAGCCCTCCAGGCGACTGCTCGAGCAGCTGCCGTTCGCGGCGAACCTGTCCAACTGGGACCTGGTCAAGGGCTCGGGATGCCCGGAGTGCAACTTCACCGGCTTCAGGGGCCGCGCGATGGTGGCGGAACTATGGGTCCCGACGCAGGACGACGCCGTGCTGATTGCCAAGGAAGTGCCGATGGACGAACTGGCGGCACAGACCAAGGCCAGCACGATTACGATGGCGCAGTGCGCCTCGGAGCTGCTGCACGATCAGGTGACGAACATCGAAGAGCTCGTGCGGGTGATGCCGTTCTCGGCGATTCGCGAGATGCTCGAAGCGGCGCCGGCGACGGCCACCGAGGCGATGGCCGGCTGATACAGAACCGCGTCACGCAGAACCGCCGTTCGCTCTTCCGAGTCTCTCTTCCAAACCGGGACGTGAGAACCCGGAAGCGCGAACAGCGTGGTTCCCGGGTCTAGGGCGTTCCGTTCTTAATCTGGCTTCGAACTTCGCCGCCAGGCCACAGAGTGGTGTGGACGTTGACGTACGTGGCTCCGGCGCGCATGGCCGCGACGAGTTCCTCGATCTCACCCGTGTTGAGTCCCTGAGTCCTGGCTGCCGCTGTCGCGGCAATGTTCGGACTCACGTCAGCGGCGAATATCCGTCCTGAAATCACCGCTGGCGGCGGCGGACACGACTGCGTGCCCACGGGACCGTTCCCCAGGTTGGTGCAGAGAAAGACGCTGATGCCGCCGTTCACACCCGCATTTCCGATATGGATGTGCGACTGCTGTACGGCGCCCTCGAGATCGGAGTAACTGAGCTCCCAGTCGATCGCCCGGCCGTCCTTCGCAATTCGTGCGTTGAATTGCCCATTCGCCCGCGTCGAAACCGACGGGACTTCTTCGAACCCGGTGAGGAGTTCCCTGATATTGACAAAACCCTGAGCGAGCGCCACTGCAGACACCAGCGCCAACACTGCCAGGCTGAGCAAAATGGTTTTGACCTTCACTGCCTCATCGCAATCTCCCCGCCACGGTGTGACGTTGACGCAGGGCCGGCATCGAAGTCAAGGCAGATGGTCCACCACTACGGCCGGGGCTGACTGACATCTGACTGCTCGATACTTTTCGAACTTCAGACGCAGCGTTCGAGTGTTCCGAAACAGGGCACTGGGTTCGCGCGCCCGCCTGATCATTCGAGATCTATCTATGGACCGAAACCGTATGGCTCACGTCGCTGAGATTGCAGTGCGAACTGCCGAGCGGAGTACGAGTTGGGGAGAGCCATGGCTACGAGACGGGCACAGAACGAATATCTCATTGCGTTTGGGTTCGTGCTGATTGTCGGCCTGTTCATGGCGGTGGTCGCTTGGAGCAGCGGGACAGGCAGCGGCAAATCGTCGGACGCCTCCGGACTGTTACAGCCGAATGCCGAAGTCGCAGCAGGCTTCACGGCGACGCAAGATTTCACTGCTGCGCAGACAGGATCCGACTCCGGACACCTGACAGGGCTTACGCAAGCGGATGGTACCGAATTCGTTGCCAGCAATCCCTTGAGTCTGGCCGCGCCTGATGAGGAAACTCCGAACCAGGTCCTCGAACAAACTCAATCGCCATCTCGAGAAGCGACAATACAACCGGCTACGTCTGCACTCGACACCTCATGGAACTACTCGACACCCGCACCCGGGATGGTCGGAGGTTCAATCGTCGGAGGTTCATACGGCCGGCAGGCTCCTTCGACGTCCGGCGGCTCTTCAGGCGGCTCGTCGGGCGGGTACTCGCCGTCGGGCGGCATGTCAGGGGCGGCGACTGGATCACAGGGCAAGGCTGAGGCCGCCAACGCAGCTCCGGCTGAATCCGCCGCGACGGCCCACGTGAGCGGCGCGAGAGCAGGTACGGGTGGTCCGACAGCCCTCGCCGGGACCTTCGTCAGCGGTTTGGCGGCATCGAATCTGTCGGCCCCGTCGATGATCGCCGATTCAGGCTCCATTCCTCAGCTCGGCGAGGGCCATGGCAATTCCGTCGCGCTTGATCAGCCCGCTCTCGGAATCGGGTCGTCGTCATTCGCGAGTACGCCCGCCCAGGAGCTTGTCGCAGTCCCGGAACCCGCGACGCTCCTGTTGCTCGGAACCGGGCTGGCTCTCCTCTCGCCTCGAATGCGACGCCGTCGCCGGAGCCCTTCGGGGCGCGTGTGACGTTACGCGACCTGCGCCATCCGTGTTTTCACGCGGAAGCCCAGCGCGACGAGTAGCACGCCGAACAGAACCGAATACGTACCGATCATCCACATCACGGCCAGCGCTCCAACTCCTGGCCGCGCGAACAGGACGGCGCCGAAGAACACCGACGCGAGACCGGCCAGCGCGAGCCAGACCTCTCCCTCAACCTCCTTACGGAGTTGAACGGCAGCTACGATCTCGAATATCCCCGTCACGATCGCCCACGCGGCGATCACGTACAGCAGCACGACCGCGGAGATTCCCGTATAAAGAAACGTCGCCGACGCAGCGGCGATGCCGACAAGCCCTTCGAGGACCAGGGCCCACCAGGGCCTGCCCGTCGAGTTCGAGAACGCCGCCACGAAAGCAAGGATGCCGTCGGCGAAGGCGTACGCGCCAAATAGCAGGACCAGTGCCCCAAGCGTTATGCCCGGCGACGTGAGGGCGAGCACGCCGAACAGAATGGCGCAGATGCCCCGCAGTACCAGCAACCACCAGTTCCTCGCGATGAAGTGCAGCATGAGGTGCCTCCTTCTCTATGGCGTCGACAACCTGTTGTGACGGCTCCGGCATTTCGTGGCCGCGCGGCGCGAAACGCCAATGGCTCTGCGGCACGATTCGCGTCTAATTGCCGATATCCCAGGTCATACGACGTCTACTGTGATTGGATTGAGCGAAACGAGTGCCGCCGGATCGAGAGCTCGAGAAGATGTCTGCGGCAGACCGGCGGGGCTCCCGCGCGATGGCGCTGCGACGTCAGTGTGCGAGCGGTCTGACCTTCGTCGTCAGGGCGTTCAAGAATGCGTCGGAATGGAAGACGTAAACGAAGTGCCCACCGTTGAAGAGCACGATGTCTTTCCTGGGCGCACGAAGCCGCTCGAAATATCTCACGGCCGCTGGCGTTGACACCTGCCAATCGTCCTTGCCCTGAAAGAGAAACGCCGGCGTTGCGAGTGCGGGCACGTCCCGTTCGACTCGAACCTGCAGCTCTTCGTCGAACAGGGCCCTTCGTGAGCTTTCGAATGCCTCCTGTAGACGCGGCGCCTTGCTGAGTGGATAGCCTGGAGAAATGAACGGCGCGATCCGGGCGAGCAGCAAATTGTCGCTGATGTCTTCGGTCTTGCCCCATGTGCGCACCACATCCATCCGATGGATGTCGGTGAGCGGAAGCGACGAGACCTTTGTCAGTGACTCGACGGCCTTCGTGTCGCGACTGGCCTTCGCGTGTTCCATTGCCGCCGCGAACAGATCGCGGCCGTCATCTTCCAGGCTGTTGAATTGTCCGGTTCCGACATATGCGGCGAACAGGTCCGGGCGACGCTGGACCATACGCGTGCCGATCACCGATCCCCACGAGTGACCGATGAGGATGATCGTGTCCTTGTGGAGGCGATGGCGAAGGTGCTCGGCCACCGCTATTCCGTCCTGCACCATTCGGTCGATCGTCAGCGGCGGCGGATTCGGAGGCGCGGCCGCATATGTGAGTCCTGCTCCACGCTGATGCCAGTGCACGAGGGTGAAGGTTTTCTCCCACGGGAGGAAGGAGCTGTAGCTCACCGGCAGAACCGGCGCACCTGGTCCGCCGTGCAGCCACAGCACGACCGGGTTCGTGCGGTCCCACCCCCGGATCTCTATCCACTGAGGAACGCCGCCGATCTGAACGTAACCGGCTTCGTGAACCGCCGTGGACGATTCGAGCGCCTGCTGTTTGGCGAGCAACGCTCGTAACCCTACCGGGGCCATCCCGGCCAGGAGCAGGAACACGGCTAACGCGATGAACAACCTGCGAACCCATCGCCGGCCACCATGCCGTTTTGTGCGCACACGGCGCACTACGGCCGCGGTCGATCAGGAGTTCCGGCGGTCAGGGCCGCCCGGGCCTCTTCCACGGCTTCTGGCCTGCCATCAGATTGGCCATGCTTCGTGTGGGGTTCATGAGGATCCGGATGGCAACCCTGCCAGGCGCGTTGTCGATCTTTCGTTCGAGCTTCTCAATGACGAAGCGGTCCAGCGCGTCTTCTCCTGCCATCCAGGCCATACCCAGCGTCGGGGTGATCACCAGGTCGACCCAGCCCATCTTGTAGCGATCGGGAGGCTTGCCGACGTTTTCGAGAGACGCCTCACTCATCGGGCCGATCTCCCACTGGGCACTCCAGAGCGCGGCGATCCCCGCCGCTTTCGCCAGGTGCGCACCGTAGCCTTTCCCGCCGAACTCGATTCGCATCGCCGACGGGTCGTTCTCCCGGTAGATGTATGCGTAGACGCTTCCGCCCATCGGATGCGCGATGTAGTTGACGAAGAAGGTACCTCCGTCCGCCCAGTGCGGCTCGACGAAGGGAGAGGATGCGGACTGGAACCAATCGTGGAACCACGGTCCCGCAAGCGCACCACGTGCTTTGGGTTCAGTCAGAAGAAAGGTGTGTTGGATTGCCTGGAAGGACAGCGTCTGCCTGATGATACGGCCCCATCGCACGTTCGTGTCGTTGACGTGAAGGCGAATCGGGTCACTGCCCGTCGTCTGAACGTCTGTGCGCTCGGAGGTCAGCTCCTGGGCCGCCGTCCACGCGGTTGGTGACAGCACAATCACCAGAGCCATTGCGAACGCGACACGCGTACGCCAGACGCGACTCGAATCACGCCGTTCAAACGCGACCATCATTGTCTTAACCCCTATAGGGGATCGTTGTTACCGGTGCACACGTAAGAGACGATGTCGCCCGCACCCATTCGAGTCTTCGGGTGCCAGAAGGGCGCGACCTCGGATGGAGCCCTTATTATATCCGCGGAGTAAAGGGGATCCAGCTATGCGTAGTCATCGACTGTGGGCGTTGTTCACTGTGCTCGCGATCGCGGTCCGATCCACGACCTCTGTCGCCGCGCAGACGCCCGAGCCAACCAGACGCGAGATCATCGAGCAGGCGCAGGCCGAGAAGGTCAAGAGCCTGCATCCGTACGAACTGACGCGGGGCGAACGGTTGATGAATAAGGTGGAAGACCTGACCGTCAACGGTGGACTGCACTGGCATCAGTTCTTCGAGAGTGCGAACCATGGGGCTGGCTTCACACTCGGCGCCGGGTACATGCATCACGTCAGTCCGTACAACTTGCTGGACGTGCGAGGAAGCTACTCGATTCTGGGATATCAGCTCCTCGAAGCCGAGTTCATCGCCCCTCGGATCTTCCACCGCCGCGGCCAGCTGTCCGTACTCGGCGGCTACCGGGAGGCGACACAAGTCGCCTTCTACGGGCTCGGCACCGACAGCTCGAAGGTCAACCGGACGAACTACCTGTTCCGAGAGCCGTACGTGTCGGGGCTCATGACGCTCTGGCCCACACGGAAGCTGTTGATGCTGCGCGGGGGAGTGGAAGTGGCGCAGTGGACCCAGCGCTCCGGTGAAGGGTCGTTTCCCTCGATCGAGACGGCGTATACCCCCACTTCGTTGCCGGGCCTTGGCGCGCAGGTCAAGTACCTGCACACGCAGGGCACCGTTGGCTTCGACTGGCGGCCTGCGCGCGATTACGCTCGACGCGGGGGACTCTACTCGGTCACGTTGCACGACTACAAGGACAACGACGAGGCTCTCGGCTTCCGACAGGTCGACTACGAGGTCGTCCAGCACTTTCCGATCCTCCGCGAAGCGTGGGCCATCTCGCTTCGCGGACTGGTGCAGACGACGATGACGAAGTCGGGTCAGGAGATCCCGTTCTTCCTGCTTCCGTCGCTTGGCGGCGGACACAACATGAAGGGCTACGAGAGCGATCGCTTCCGGGATCGCAACAGCCTGCTGCTGCAGGGCGAGTGGCGCATCATGGTCAATCGCTTCATGGATACGGCGATCTTCTACGATGCCGGAAAGGTCGCATCGCATACATCGGACCTGGACCTCAATGGGCTGACGCACGACTATGGCGCCGGCGTCCGTTTTCACTCGCCGTCCTCCACGATGTTTCGCGTCGACGTGGCCCGGAGCCCTGAAGGGCTCAGGCTCGTCTTCGCTTCCTCTGCCGCCTTCTGAGGTCACCGGTATGTCGTCTTCATCATTGTCAGGTCTACGTCGCACGTCTCTCGTTGCGCTCCTGGTCGTGATTGCGATCTTCTGCCTCGGCGGGGCCGCGTCGACACAACGCCAGCGCTTTTTTCCCGACGATCCGATCGCGCGTGAGCCCGACTCTCGGGACGCGTCTGAGGCTTCGCCCCATGAGGTCAAGTCGCTCTACGAAATGACCTACAACCTCTTCGTGACGGCGGGCTACACGCCGTCGGGTATGCGTGCGAAGAACATCAATACGATTGACGAGGTGCCGGACTCGAGCTGGTTCACCAATCGGATCGGCACGACCGATATCTCTCCCGAGCAGATGATGCGTGGCGCCAATGTCGGTGCTCCGCCTGACCCGTCGCGGTGGATCCTCACGAGAGAGAAGACCGCTGGCGCTCATCCGGGCTTCACGGCACGTGACGCGAAAGGGGAGACCTGGTTTCTCGAGTTCGACCCGACCTACTATCCGGAAGGCGCGACGGGCGCTGTCGCGGTGGCGACCAAGATCTTCTGGGCACTCGGCTACAACCAGGTGGAATCGTTCATCACCACCCTCGATCCGAAACGTGTCGAGTTCGATCCCAAGGCCACGCTTCGTCGTCCCTCAGGAGCGAGGACCAGATTCACCAGGGATGACATGAATTCGATCCTCGAGCGTGTCGCCCGGAATCCCGACGGCACGTATCGCGTGATTGCGGGCCGGCTGATTCCCGGCAAGGTTCTGGGCGGATTTCTTTTTCAGGGCACGCGTCCCGACGATCCCAATGACGTGGTCCCGCACGAGCACCGCCGGGAGCTGCGCGCGCTGCACATCTTCGGCGCATGGACGAACCTGACGGATCTCAAGGCGGCCAACACGCTCGACACGCTCCTGCCGGAGAACGGACGGCCCGTCATCAAGCACTATCTGCAGGACGTCGGCTCGACGTTTGGCATGTGCAACGAGCTGTACGAGTGGGACCTGAGCTACGAACACTTCTACCAGAACGATACGACGATGAAGCGGCTCGTCTCGTTCGGGTTTGCGCTGAGTCCGTGGCAGACGATTCGGTACCCGGAGTACTACCCGTCGATCGGGAGGTTCGAAGGCGACCGTTTCGATCCCCGGGTGTGGCGCCCGCAGACGCCGACGACCGCCTACATGGAGACGCGTGACGATGACGCGTTCTGGGCCGCCCGCCGGATCGCAGCATTCAGCAACGATCTGATTCGCGCCGCAGTCCGCGCCGGACAGTACAGCGACCCAAAGGCGGAGCAGTATCTGGGCGATGTGCTCATCAAACGCCGGGACAAGATTCTCAGCGTCTACCTCAACGCGGTGAACCCCATCGTGAATCCGCGTCTCGACGCCAATGGCCGGTTGACGTTTGAGAACGCGGCGCTGGCTGCGGGCGTAGCCAAGGGGCAGCCGAGCTATCGCGCTTCATGGATGGTGTTCGATAACGTGACGGGTGAGACCAAGGCACTGTCGACCACCCAGAGCCAGACGATGACTCTCGAGCCTCCGGCCGGATTGCCGACAACGCCAGGAAGCTATCTTCAGATTGATCTCTCCGCTGACCTCGCGGCACAGCCGGCATGGAAGGAGCCGATCAAGACGCACTTCCGCCGAACTGGCCAGGGCTGGACGCTGGTGGGGCTCGAACGGATGCGGGAGAGCGTGCCAGCGGATCGGCGCTGAACCGTCGGCGCGCTAGGGCCGAGCCTGGATAGGCGTCAGGGGCTTTTCGGAGGTGAAGGTTCCGGCCTGTACCTTAAGCGTGTCCCCGACCCTCACGAGCGACCGGATGCGCACGCATTTGAACAGCCGGATCTTGGCGCAGAGTCCTTCGACATTTTCAAGCACACCGACGGTCGGCGTTTCGAATACGACCCTGGAGGCGAGCCTGAAGTCGCGCTCCAGCCTCTCGTTCCTGTAGACGATCCCGTCGCGGTCGTACAAGGCGACGAGCTTGCCGCGGCCGGCGAGGAGCGCACTCATTTCGAAATCCTGTCCCTTCTTGTCCTGCCCCCGGATTACGGTCACGAGGTCCAGCACGAAGGCCGCGTCCACGGCGCGAAGCGCCTCTCCCGAGAAATAGAAGGTACACGGCTCGCGGAACACGTTGTTGGTGAGGACGTCTACACTGCCCCAGCCCGCCGCCGCCGCGCGATCGAAGATGTCGAGGGCCGTCTTCTCGGGTAGTTCCCTCACGCTAACCTGGGCGAGCTCCGGGGCGACCTGGGCAACCCAGGCCCTCACCTCCGGCTTCACCTCGGGGAGGTTCTCGCACATGCGCTCGGGGAACACCTCCGCCTCGGCGGAAAGTGCGGCCAAAAGAAGGGCTGTGATAATCATCGTGGGACGACCTCTGCGCCGACCTGGGCGGCGATTGTGAGGAGCCATGAGCGATACGGGCGAATCAGTTGGCATAACAACCCATGCGCGTGACCATCGCAAGCCGGGTGCCGCTTGTAGCGCACCGACCACGCGCGGGCACTCAATGAATCGAATCACCTGCTCCTGATCTGAGCGTGAAGACAGTGAGTCGTAACCGCATTCCGTAAAGCAGCGAACGTAAGGGAGTGCTATGGCTAAGCTCGTGTTCGGAATGAATCAGTCCCTGGACGGCTACGTCGACCATATGGCGTTTGCGCCTGGCCCCACGCTCTTTCGCCACTTCATCGAGGAGGCTCAGGGGCAGGCGGGCAGTGTCTACGGTCGCCAGATGTATGAGGTCATGCGTTACTGGGACGACGATCATGCCGAATGGAATGCAGACGAACGCGCTTTCGCGGCGGCGTGGCGGAAGCAGCCGAAATGGGTCGTCTCGCGCTCGTTGAAGTCGGTCGGCCCCAACGCCAGGCTCGTCGAGGATGATCTCGAGGGCGCGATGCGCGCGCTGAAGGCCGAGCGCGACGGAGAGATCGAAGTTGCTGGCCCGGACCTGGCGAGAAGCCTGACGGAGTTGGGCCTGATCGATGAGTACCGGATCTACCTGCATCCGGTCGTGCTGGGTCACGGCAAGCCATATTTCGCCGGACCTCGGCCGCCGCTCCGCCTCGTGAGTCACGATCGGATTGCCGAGGACGTGATCAGGTTGACCTACGTTCCTGCGTGATCTCGCGCCGCACCCCGACTCTCCCCGACGCTCGGATCGATGCCAATGAGCGAGGATGGTTCCAACGGATATGAGGGGATCGCGCACCTTTACGTGGCCGGACGTGGCACCCGTCCCCTTGTCGGCGATGCGATCGGCGCCGCGATCGTCCGGGCGTGGGCAGAAGA
>DASROF010000125.1:0-37223 GCA_035647075.1 Vicinamibacterales bacterium
AATTCCTGCCGGACGGTCTTTCTCTCGCCAGCGAGTTCACGACACTCTCACCGGTTGAGCGACGGTTCGTCAGCCAGATCCAGGGGCGGACCTACGCGAACATCTTCGGACTCGTGGAGCGCTTCATCAATGCCAAGGTTCTGGAACTGAGCCACGATCACTGGTTCGGCGACCAGGTGGCGCTCGAAGCGCTGGTCCGGTTCAGCGACGAGGAGCTGAAGCATCAGGCGCTGTTCCGCCGCATCGACGCGATGATCGGCGACGTGCTGCCGTCCGGCTATCGCTTCGACGTCGACGCCAACGGCGTCGCCCACGCGGTGCTCGGCAAGAGCACATGGGCCGTGCTTGCGCTGACGCTGGACATCGAGTTGTTCACGCTGCTGCATTACGTGGAGAGCATCGCGCCGGACCCTGAGCTCTCGGAGATCTTCAAGGACGTGTGCCTCTTTCACTGGAAGGAAGAGAGCCAGCACGCCATCCTCGACGAGCTCGAGCTGCTGCGCATCGACGCCGAGGTCACTGCCGAGGAGCGCGATCGCGCCGTCGACGAGTTGATCCAGCTGGTGGCCGCCGTAGACGGGATTCTGCAGGCCCAGGCGTCAGCCGACGCCGGCTACTTCGTGGCGACCTGCGGTCGCCCGGTAGACGACGCGGAAGCCCGGGCGATCGAGGCCGCGTTCCTCAAGGCGTATCGCTGGCAATACATCCACTCGGGAGTACGGCATCAGCGCTTCGCGACGGTGCTCTCGAGCCTGATCACCGGGCAGCAGGGACAGCGCATTCAGGCCGCGCTTGCAACGCTGCAATAGCGTCGTCTAAGGATGGATCTTCTTGGATGGAGCGCTGGTTCACCGCGCGGATCGGGTATCGCCTGCGAGATACTCGGGGATGTTCGGCAGTTCGCCCTCAGCGGCCGGCGTGAGGGCGAACTGGCTCATGAGGTCCCACTGCTGAGCAGGCGGCTCCCATCACGACAGGATGGTGCACAACCCTAGAACATGGCAGCGTTGTGTGACTGCGATGTCGCTGTTTCGTGAACGCTCCACACAACGCGTGTTGTCTGTGTGCGTCACGTTCTGTGCGATGGCGGCAGCCATCGTCGCGACACAGGGCGTGCTGGCGGCGCCGCAGCGCTGGTGGCGCGATCAGGCCATCCAGCAGAACCTTCGTCTCACTGCCGAACAAGTCCGACAGTTCGACTCGCTCTTTGAGCGCGACGTGCCGGCGCGCATCGCGCTGCAGCAGCAGATCGCGCAACTGGATCGCGAGCTGCTGCGTGCCATCGAATTGGAAGCCGACGTTGCGGTGGTGATGCGACTGAGTGACGAAGTCGAACTCCTGCGTGCCCAACGCAACGTACGTCGCGCCCTGATGTTGGTGGCGATGCGCAAGACTCTGACGTCTGATCAGCGAGCTAAACTGTTCAAGTTGCCACGTTCGTCCTCTGCCGCTGTCGCACATTGAGTCCCCTCGGCCACACACTGGGCCATTCCAAGTGACGACGCGACTGCGTTTCGTCATGGCGCTGTGTCTCGCGTCGATCGGCACGGCGTCGTTCGCTGTGGCCTTCCGTGCATCGCTCGCGTGGTGGTACCGGGCGGTCTTCGATGCGAGCAATGTGGTCGACGCCGTGGCGGCCGTCCCGTGGTGGCTGCGTCTGACGCTGCCGACGCTGGGAGGCCTGGTCGCGGGCGTGATCTCGCGTCTGCGGGCATCGCCGGCACAGGGCGTCAGCAATGTCATGGAGGCTGTCGTCCTCGGCCATGTGCAGCTCTCCGTGCGGACAACTCTCTCACGTGTCGCATCATCCTGGGCGGCGATCGCATCCGGGATGTCCATCGGCCGTGAAGGTCCGCTCATCGAGTTCGGCGGGACGATCGGGGCGGCATGTGGCCGACGGATGCGTGTTCCGCTCGATGGAATACGGGTCCTCGTTGCGGCAGGAACGGCGGCTGGTTTCGCCGCCGCCTACAACACGCCGTTCTCCGCGGTCCTGTTCGTGCTCGAAACGATTGTCGGCGTGGCGGCTCCGCTGGCGATGCTCCCGGTCATCGCGGCTACCATCATGGCCACTGTGGTGACACGCACGATCGTCGGCGCAGGGCCGATCTACGGGCAGCGAGCGTTCGCGTTGGGATCATTCGTCGATCTCTTGTGGTGCGGCGCGTTGGGCCTGCTCGCGGCGATTGCTGCACTCGCCTTCAAGCGCGCGTTGGCGCTGATAGAAGACCGGTTCGAGCGACATCCGTTGACGCAACCATTCCGGGCGACACTGGGCGGCGCGTTGGTGGGCGCCATCGCGATCGGTCTCCCGGAGGTCGCGGGCAACGGGTACGAACCGCTGAACACGATGCTCGATCAGCGGATGATCGTCGGCTCCATCGCGCTCTTGGCGGTCGCGAAGGTGATCGCGACCAGCCTCTCAGTCTCGTCCGGCGTCCCCGGAGGAATCTTCACCCCGATGCTGCTGGTCGGTGCGGCCGTGGGAACGTTGTGGGGACATCTGGCGGCGATGGTCTCGGGCGCGCCGCTGGCGGCCGGCAGTTATGCCCTGGTGGGGATGGCCGCAACGACCGCCGCGAGCATTCATGCGCCTCTGACAGCAGCGGTACTCGCGTTCGAGTTGTCGGGCGACTATCCAATCGTGTTGCCACTCCTTCTGGCCACGCTCGTGGCGACCTCGCTCTCGCGCGCCATCGGTAGTGAGTCTGTTTATGAGGCGGAATTGCACCGACGGGGACTGGGATGGGAGTTCACGCTGGAAGGGCGTCGTTCACGTCGCCCGTGACGAGCGCAGGTCTGTAGTTCTGAGTAGACGGGTCGAGTCGGCAAGGTCGATGTCATCCTTCGTTGAACGTCTGCAGTCCTGCCGAGGCGTAAAACATCAAGTCTGCATACCAGAGTCTGAAGACATCCCGTCAGAAACGGGCAGTTCGGACAAGCCGGGCGCCGACGCTGTGCCCAGTCTCAGAACCTGATTTCGCACGAGTCGTCCGACGCGCTCGATTTCCTGATCCTGAAGCGACTCGTAGACGGGTACCTGGACCGCCCTGGACGCGTGCTCCGCGCTGGGAGCCGGCGTTCCCTGCCACTTGAACAGATCCATCCTCGTGCAGACGTCGACGTGCATCGGCGCGACGTCGACCCCGCGTCGGATGCACCGCTTGACGATGCGTTCGGTGTCCGGCACATAGGCGCAGTACTGGTAGTACACGTGTGTCCGGTCAGCTGGGATCTGCGGAATCGTGATGCCAGGAACATCACCGAGCAGGTTGTCCAGTATCCTGGCATGACGCCTGGTTCGCTCGATGAACTCCGGAAGGAGCTTGAGGCCGGCCAGACCCATCGCCGCCTGCACGTTGGTGAACCGTCCCCGGTATTTGCCGGGCACCGGGTCGAGCGGACGAACGGGTTCCCAGAGGCGCTCCTCGGGTTTGGCGTTGACCCAGGAAGCGGCCCACCAGATCGGAAACAGCGAGTAGGTGAACACCTTCGGCCGGATGAACGTGTGCTGCCATTTGCCGGACGTGAGAATGCTCTCGACGCGCTTCTCGTCGGGCCACGGCTCAGCGTCCGCGAATTCGCCGACTCGTCGCGCCAGCTCGGCGTCACGCATCCACGCGAGTCCGCCACCATACGTGTTGAGCGGCTTGAACGCCTGAAAACTGAAGAAGCTCGCGTCGCCGAGCGTCCCGACCATCTGGCCCTTATAGGTCGCACCCAGCGAGTGTGCACAATCCTCGACCACCTTGAGCTTGTGGCGCCGTGCAAGGTCGAGAATCGGATCCATGTCGCACGACAGGCCGTAGAGGTGCGTCGGCAGGACCGCGCGCGTCCTCTCGGTGATCGCTCGTTCGACCGCGCGGGGGCTCAGCGTGAACGTCGATGGATCGATATCGGCGAACACCGGGGTCAGGCCGGCGACGCGTGCCATCTCGGGAACGACCCAGAAGGTGAACGCCGGGACGACGATCTCGCTCCCCGGCGGAAAGTCCATCGCCTTGAGGATGAAGTAGAGCGCCATCCGTCCGTACTCGGTCGAGCAGGCGCGGACGTGGCCCGGCCCGAGCACGCCGGCAAAGGCCTGCTCGAACTCCTCGATGTGCGGTCCCTGTACGAGTTGCCTGCGTGCGCGGCAGTCCTCGATGATGTGCGACAGGTTGGGGACCACGCGGCTCCCGAATCTCCCGATTGCTGCCATAGCCGTTCCTAATCAGTGCGCTCTATTGCGCGACGTTCGTACACAGCCAGCATCCTGAACATCACGAGGATGACCACCCCGGCTGCCAGCGCTCCACGCCAGCCGCCGAGTCCGTACTGCGCGAGGTAGGTCGGTCCGAGCCACGCGACCAGCGCCAGCAGCGCCGTCGCCCAGATGAACGCCGAGATCAGGCTCAGCGTGGAGAACTTTCGAGCCGGCACATTTGCCGCTGCACAGGCTGCTGCCAGCGCAATGCGCAGCCCGGGTGCGAAGCGAATCAGCAGCACCATGAGTGAGTCGTGACGGCGGACGCGGCCGATGAGTGGCCCGACGTTCTGCCGCAGCGACGGGTAGCGGGTGAGCCACCGCGGCACGCAGCCGCGAAACAGGTAGAAGTACGCCTGGTCCCCGATCGTCGCGCCGAGCGCGCCGGCGACCAGCACCGGCAGTGGATGCAGCCGTCCTTCGGCGACCAGCGCGGCTGCGGCCATGTACGCAATCTCGCCCTCGACGATCGCTGCCAGCAGGATTCCGGCATACGGCAGCAGCGCGGCCACGCCGCTCAGCGCGATCACCTGACCGGCCTCGGGGACAGCGACCGTTCCATCAGCGCGACCTGGCGCGCGTAACGGCGGTGAACCCGCGCATCCAGCGATTGCACCAGCGGGCGCACGAACGGCGCCCGGATGCGCAGGTAGTTGGTCAGGAACGACGGACGAATGTAGTAGCGGGTGTACGCATTGCCCAGAAGGAAGGTGAGCTCGTCATGCGTCAGTGACGGGTGCGTGAACGTCGGCGTGAACCCGTCGAAACGTTCCCAGTCCGTTTCCGTGATCACTGGCTGCATTCGCTTGAACAGCGGCGTGCCTGGATACGGCGTCAGGATTTTGAACTGCGCGGCGGTCGAACCGAGGTCGATGGCGTAGTCGATCGTCGCGGTGATCGAGTCCCACGTGTCTTCGGCGAAACCCAGGACGTAGAACGCGGCGGTCACGATGCCCAGTTCGCGACAGCGCTGCAGAACTTCGCGCTGATGCGGTTCGGGGATCGGTCTGCGGCCGACTTTCTTCAGCGTCGTGGGCGCGACCGATTCGACGCCGAAGGTCATCGCGCATAAGCCGGCCGCACGCATGGCCCGCAGCAATTCGTCGTCGAGCCGGTCGAGGCGGGTCTCGCACTCGAACGTGTGCGCCAACTGACGCGACCGGATGCCGTCGCAGAGTTCGAGGATCCGGTCGCGCTCCTGCGAGAACAGCGGATCGCGGAAAACGACGTGCAGTGAGCCCCGCGTCTCATGCAGGTACGAGAGCTCGTCGAGGATGCTCGTGATCGAGCGCGCGCGGTATGGCGCCTGGATTCGATGCGGACAGTACGTGCAGAACTCCGGGCAACTCCGCGACGCCAGCACCGGCAGCGATCCGCCGTAGGGCCGGCCGGCAAAAGGAACGCGGAAGCGTCGCTGCGGGGGCACGATCGGGTCCCACGTCGGGAACGGCAGCGAGTCGAGAGAGTCGATCGGCGGGCTTGGCGCCATTCCGCTCAGCGTTTCGCCGGCGAAGAGGCGCTGCAGAGCCGCCTCGGGTTCGCCATCGACGATGAAGTCGGCGGAGTCCCTGAAGAGCTGAGGTAATTTCTGCGCGGCCAGGCCGATGAAGCCGACTCGGACACCTCGCGCGCGCATGGCGCGCGCCCACGCGGTCTCACGACGGTAGTCGACCAGCGACGACACGACGATGGCGGTATCGCCATCGACCAATTCGCCTGAAGAGCCCACGACGTCGTGGCCCGCTCGTGTTGCCAGCGCGGCCGCGTACGCGAGATGAACGCTGGGCAGCCCGTGCAGTCCGCTCTTCATCCGCGCAACGGCGCGCGTGGTGTTTGAAAACGGCTTCAGCCTCGAGCCGTAGCCGCCGACAACGGTGTCCTTGCTGATGAAGCCGTCGCCTCCCTTGATATCCGCCAGTACGATTCGCATGTACTCCACCACGCGACTCGCGTCCGCCCGCGTGCAGCCTCGGGCGCGGTCGCATCACTTCTGTCGATGGGTGCCTGTTCCGGACCGCGCGACGAGGCTCAGCGCCAGCGGCGGTTGTGAGAACCGGAAACGGACAGGACTAAAGCGGAAGTGATGCGGGAGGAGGGCGGGGAGCGAACGGTTGGACCGCTGGCGAACCGTGGAGGGCCAGTGTTCCCTGCGGAGCGACTGCACGAGATGCGCGAGTAGGCGGCCCACGCGGCGCTATCCGCAACAAGGCGGATGGTGCGTAGGTGGAACCGGTAGCGAGGCTGGCCGGCTCCTCATCCAGGTCATCGATGCGATGCCCGGTCGGCGACGTCAGCCCGTCAGGCCCGTGCTGACGCCGATAGCGGTGAAACCGTGTCCCGCGTGGAGTCCAGACATGGATCCGCGATTCACTGTCACGTGCGATCAGTTCTGGCCGATGGTCTCCGTCGAGGTCGGTGGCGACGACGTTCTGAAGCGGCGAGTGCGTGCGAAGCACCTGCGTGGTGCCCGACGCCGACAGCCAGACGTGGAGGAGAGAGGGCTGGCGGCCGTCCAGCATGATGTGGTCATGCCGGCCGTCCCCGTCGAAGTCGATCGCCAGCGATGGTTGCGCCGCAGCGGTCGCGCGTGGCAGCAGGCAGACACACAGACATGCCATCCACAATGCCCTGCCCGGCGTGAATATGCGGCGACGCATTCCGTTTCCTATTCGCGAGTATACCCGGCGAGCACCAGGGTATCGAACGGTCATCCGGCATTGCTGGAGCGACGGGGCCGGAGCGTCTCGTCCGGTCCCGTCGCTGATCGTGCGGAGCCCGTTATTTCTGCTTCGCGACCACCAGCCCCTTGATCTTGTCGTAGGTGGCCTGCGGGACGATCTTCTTCGTCACCAGCTGATCCTTCTTCGCATATGGCCTGCCGGCGATGATCTTGTCGGCGTAGGCGTCGCCGATTCCCGGAAGAGCAACCAGCTGATCTCTCGTGGCCGAATTCAGATCGATGGCCGCAGCCGCAGCCGGTTTCGCCGTCGCCGGCTTCGAGGTCGCCGTAGTTGTTGCCGGCTTTGGTGATGACGAGGGCTTCTTCTGTGCCCAGGCCGGAGTGGTCAGAAGAATCAGAGCTAGAACGAGGAGTCGAGTTGTCTTTCCCATGTCTCCTCCGAACTGGCGGTCGCCGGCGTGCCACTCCACACGTCGGTGAATCCAGTCTGAGTGGTGTTGTCAAAGAGAGTCGGACGCGGGACGCGACCCGACCGGCACTGATTGTAGGTCAAGCAGCGACACGCCATCGCCTGAACCGTTGACCGGATGCGGCGTCGTTCTTGAAGAAGCAGCAGGTAAGGGTGAAGTCATGGGGTTCCTGATTCTGCTGATCGTTACCGTTGGGGCCACGGCGCTCGGGATCGTCGCGGCGACCGGAATGCTCGTGATCCTGTTTCATGTGATGCGCCCCACGATGCCGAGGTCGCAGATGCGCCTGACCTTTGCCGACGCCACGGCGCTCAAGAAGGCGAATGCGCCGGCAAGGTCCGCCTGAAGGCGGACACTACGAGCGAGTCCGGCGACAGCCGGACACTACGAGTGGCTCCGTATCCAATCGATGTTCTCCTGCAGCGAGGCTCTGGTCTTCGGCATGATCTGCAGTGTGGCCACTCGTGCTCGGCCGATGCTGTAGAAGACATAACCGCCGGCGCAGAAGAGCACGGCGACGAGACCGATGCCCGCCCAGAGCGGCCAGTCGAGCACATCCGCGAGAGCGACCCCAATCGCCGCCGCGACCAGGATGATGCCGGTGAGCGTACACAGCACAGCCACCCCGGCGATCAGGCCGAGGGTTGTCGCCTCGGCGGCCTGTTCACGGGCCTCAGCGCGAGCCAGCAGGATTTCCTCGTGAATGAGCTGCCGGGCATCGCTCACCACTTCGCGGATGAGCATAGGGATTGTGGTCTTCACCTGATCCGTCATCGACCCTCCAACCGATCGTAAGACTTCAAGCCAGATGCCACAGTGGCAGTTTGGTTGCAGCCGATGGACATCGGGAGAGCACCAATGTTCGCGTACTTCGAGAGCACACTGACCTGGCGCGACCTGATCAAGCGTACCTACGCGGAAACAATGGCCGACGATGGCCTCGGGCTCGCCGCCCAGCTCGCGTATTACTTCTTCCTCGCACTGTTCCCCGCGATCCTGGGTGTCATCGCACTCGCCAGCTTTCTGCCGCTGCAGAACTTCACAGACGAGATGGTCGCGGTGGCCGGACGGTTTGCCCCTGCCGAAATGCTCACCGTCATTCGCGATCAGATGACGCGTCTGGCGAACGCGAACGATGGCGGCGTCTTCAGTATCGGATTGCTGGGTGCGCTGTGGAGCAGTTCAGCCGCCCTGGTGGCGATGATCGATGCGATGAATCGTGCCTACGACATCGAGGAAGGACGCCCGTGGTGGAAGGTGAGGGTCACCGCGATCCTGCTGACGATCAGCCTCGCCGTGTTCATCGTCCTGTCGTTCGGACTGATTGTCGGCGGCCCGCAGCTCGCTGACTGGCTCGCCGCCCACTTCGGACTCGGCAGCACGTTTGCCGTCACGTGGAAGATTGTTCAGTGGCCGATTGCCTTTGCCTTGATCACCACCGGCATCGCCCTGATCTACTACTTCGCTCCCGACGCTGAGCAGGACTTCGTCTGGATCACACCCGGTTCACTGATCGCCGCGTCGTTGTGGGTGATCGCGTCGCTGGCGTTCCGCTATTACGTCGTGACGTTTGGTAACTACGAGGCGACCTACGGCGCGATCAGCGGCGTGATCCTGCTCATGTTGTGGTTCTACATTTCCGGCCTGGTGCTGATCATCGGGGCGGAAGCGAGCGCCGAAATCGAGCACGCGTCGCCGTGGGGCAAGGCGCCGGGAGAGAAGGTGCCCGGACAGAGGCGGAAAATCGGATCGGCGGCCGGCCGTGCGTTTCGCGCACGCGCACAGGAGCCGCCAAAGGTCGTGGCACCGATACCACCGCAGCGCGCGCTGGTTGCCGTGGTCGCATCCCGACCGTCGTTCCTCGAGCGCGCCGCGGCGGTCATGCTCGTCGTGTGGCGATGGCGGAATCAGGCGCGGTCGTGACCGCGGGTTCGCGGTGGCTGAAGAACGACTTCCCGAGCACCTTGAGGACGAACACGGTGCTCGTCGGCACGAAGCCGAAGCGCCGGTGCGTGTTGAGCGACGCCCAGTTGCCGTAGTCCACGAAGGTCAGCACGCCTCTCTTGCCACTCGCGCTCATCCAGTGACCGAGGAAGCCCTTGAAGCGAAGCCAGATGCCCGAATTGCGATACGACGGGTGGATGTACCCATCGTACGCATACACAAAGTTGCGTGGGATCGCGATCGTCAGTCCCCAGACGGCTTCCAGGTGCTCTGCGGCCTCCGAAAACCATTCGTAGCCGACGATCGCACTGCCGATCAGCGCGACCACACAGAAGTCGCCGTGCGCGAAGCGCGATAAGAACGTGGCGCGTCGATTCTGCAGGCCCGCCAACTCTTCCACATCGTCCGCTGTTGCCAGACGCACTTCGGCTGGACCGCGCAGCATGCTGGTCGGCACGCGTGGAATGCCATCGAAACGCAGGAAGCACAGCTTGCCGATCTGTACAGGACGAAATGGGACCAGCCGCAGCAGCATCTGCAGCAGCACAAAGAGCGGCGTCCGACGAAGGCGATTAAGGATTCCCATCGAACAGGATTGGTGCCATGTGCAGGTAGCGCGTGGCCTCGCGCTTCGCGTCGATCATGCGAAACGCGCCTTGCACCTGCTCTGGAGTGAGGCCGGTCGCCTCGCCGACGAGGTCCGGCGGAACACCGTGATCGCGAGCATAGAGGCAGAGATCGGTCTGTTCGAGCGAGAGCCCGAAATAGAACTCTTCCTGTGATTGCTCCAGCGGATACGTATCCGTCGTCGGTCGTCGTCGGCGAATGGCCTCGGGAACACCCAGATGTTCAGCGAGCTGATAGACCTGCGACTTGTAGAGATGGGCGATCGGTTTGAAGTCCGCGGCGCCGTCTCCCTGCTTGACGAAGAACCCCTGGTCGTACTCCAGGCGGTTCGGCGTGCCGGCAACGGCGAAGTGATAGCGGTCGGCGTAGGTGTACTCGAGCAGCGTGCGCACGCGCTGCTTCATGTTGGTCGCGGCAAGCACGCCCAGATAGGCATCGAGTGGCAGCCGCACGCGGCGCTCTTCTCCCGACGGCGACTGCACGACGACGAAATACAGCGCGTATCCGGAACCGGACACGAGATCGGGAAGCACGATCTTGCAGCGCCATCCGTCACTGTATTCCGGTACCACTGTGCGGACGGCTTCGTCCCGCCGCCGATAGCAGCCGGCGGCCTCGAGAGTCCTCCCGACGTCCTCGACAGCCGTTCGCAACCCGAGTCCGTCCGCGAGCTGCTTCGCCAGCACGAGACTGTCCGCAGAGGATTCACTCTCGGGGAGCATCAGGCCGATGACACGCTGCGGGCCAACGGCGCGCGCCGCGAGTGCCGCGACCACGCTGCTGTCGATGCCGCCGGAGAGCCCGACGACGACCCCTCGGCGCCGGAGATCGCGCAGCACGTTTCTGATGCCGGCGGCGAGACGATCAACCTCCGCAGCCGCGTTGATACGCAGCACCGCTGACGAGAACTGTGCAGCGACACTCATGACACGGCCTCCTGCAACAGGGCGACGCGATTGACCTTACCCGTGGCGGTGGTCGGCAGCGACGCGCGGATCTCAACCACCTTCGGGACCATGTAGCTTTCGAGATTGGCCAGGCAGTGACGCCGAATGTGCGCCGCGTCCAGCGAGGCACCGGGTTCGAGCGTCACGGCTGCGGCGATGGCCTGACCGAGCAACTCGTCGGGAACGCCGTAGACGCCGACTTCCGCAATGCCACGCAGACGCGCGATCACCTCTTCGACCGCTCGCGGCGCCACTTTCTCTCCGCGTGACTTGATCATCGCGTCCCGTCGCTCCACGAAATACAAGAGACCGTCCCTGTCCTGGCGGAACAGGTCGCCGGTGAACAGCCAGAGATTGCCGTCCGCGCGCGGACGAAGTGCCTGCACTGTCGCCTCGGGTTGATG
The DNA here is from genome assembly GCA_035647075.1 of Vicinamibacterales bacterium. Taxonomy (GTDB): domain Bacteria; phylum Acidobacteriota; class Vicinamibacteria; order Vicinamibacterales; family UBA2999; genus Gp6-AA40. Next base: position 11,319 of record DASROF010000125.1, read on the forward strand.
CCAATACCCACGCATCACGTGAGGCCCACGGACGACGAGCTCGCCCACAACGCCGGGCGGAACATCGCGGCCCTGCTCATCGACAACCGCGGCGTCGGTATCAGGAATCGGACCGCCGACCGATGTCGGATTCTCTTCGATGAGTTCCGGCGGGAGAAACGTTGCGCGCTGGCATTCGGTTTGTCCGTACATCGAATAGATACGGACGTCGGGGAGCGCAGCTGCGAGCGTCCGGATCTTGTCCTCGCTGAGTGCGGCGGCAGCGTTCGTGATGTAGCGCAACGCCGGCAGCTGACGCTCGGCAAGGCCGTGCCGCAGCAGTAGCGTCACCATCGTTGGTACGAGCGGCAGTCCGGTTACGCGTTCCTGCGCCAACGTGTCGAGCACGGTGAGCGGATATGTGAACGAGCGTTCGAGCACGACCGTGGCGCCAACCCGGAACGCCGTCATCACCTGTCCGAGCCCGTACGTGAACGACAGCGGCAGCGCGCACAGGATCACATCGTCTGCAGTGTTCTCAAGATAGGTGCTGATTGATGCGGCGGCGGCGCAGACGTTTGTATGGGTGAGCATCACCGCCTTCGGTGCGCCTGTCGAGCCGGAGGTGTAGACGAGGGCCGCGAGATCTTCGCCCGAACGTTCCGCGGCACCCGGGTCGTGCCGCGCACGAATTGCGGCCTGCCCGTTGTCGCGCACGATCAGGGCCGTCGCGCCGGCATCCGACATGAGCTGGTGCAGCCGCTCTGGTCGTGCTTGCGGGCTGACCAGGAAGAACGTCGATCGCGCGATGGCGACGGCAAACATCCAGACGATCGCATCGATCGAGTTGTCGAGACAGATGCCGACACGGCTCCCCGGCCGGATGCCGCACTGCAGCAGCAGGTTCGCCTGGCGGGTCGATTCGTCCTGAATCCACTCGTACGGATAGCGCCCGTCGCCGCAGATGACCGCGGTCTTGCCCCGGTATCGCCGGGCACTGTGACGGAGGAGGTCTTCAACTCGCACGGACCAGCTTCGCGTCGCGACGCTTTCGCTCGATGAAGCGTGCGATCTGATCGACGGAATCGAGGTTGTCCGGCACGAGCTCCTCGTCCGCCACTGCAATTCCGTACCGTTCCTGAAGGTGGCAGACCAGTTCGAGGACACCAGTGGAATCCACGATGCCGAGCTCCTGCAGGGAATCCGTATCCGAGAATGCAAAGCGTCCCGACTGATCTCCAAACAGGAAGTTATCGACGATGAAGTGCCTCAGATCCTGTGTATAGGGCTCCATGGGTATCCGTGCCGAAGTGGTTGATGAAGTGATGTATGACGAGTTGGGTCGAGAGAATGCCCACCAGGGCCATGTCGTCCTTGACGCCGATGGCCTTGCCCTCGCGGAACTTGCGCACGAGGTGGCTGACCGCGTCCGGATTAAAGAGACCGTCGCGACGGATTTGAGACGGCGACAGCAGATCGTTCACGTAGTCCGCGTCGTCTCCGTCGTGTCCGGCTTTCGCCGGACCCACCGTGCTGAAGAAGGCGTCCGCGCCGGGCGCGCGATACGGCTGCTTCGTTCTCTTCCACACCGACGGCGGCGTCAGCGTTCGCCCGACCCGGCGGAGCAGGACCTTTTCGCGCATCCCGCGCATCAGCAGCCGATCGGGCAGCGACGTTCCGAAGGCCACGACGTCCGGATCGAGGTAGGGGAAACGCGTCTCGACGCCATGCGCCATGGCCATGCGGTCGCCCTGCGACGACAGCAGATAGCCGGGAAGCAACTGTGTGATTTCGAGGTGTTGCGCGCGCCCGAGCTGATCCCACGATGCGAAATCGGCAGGAAGGCGTGCCACCACTTCGGCAACCGCGTCGCGCCCGTCGACTGAGGCGCGCAGATCGTCGGAGAAGAACATCTTGAGCCGCGAGGTGAGCGACCACCGCGGCAGATGCGAGAAACATGGGTGCGCCAGATCATCCGGCGCCGCATGAAAGAACGACTGCAGCAAGGCGGCAGACTGACGCTGCAAGTGCGGCAGGTGCGGATAGAGCCGCTTCACGAGCGCGGCACGGCGCGAGGCGCGCCCGCGCTCTGACCACATGCGCCGCAGCTTGGCTTCCTTGAAGATGTTGTAGCCACCGAAGACTTCGTCCGCGCCTTCTCCGGTCAGCACGACCTTGTGGCCGCGCTCCCGCACGAATTGCGCGAGCAGATAGAGCGGCGCCGGCGCCGTGCGCAGCAGCGGAGCCTCAGCATGCCAGACCACTTGCGGAAACACACGGACGATGTCCGCCGGCGTGCATTGCAGTTCGTGATGCTCGGTGCCGAGCGCCGCAACGACGTGTCGTTGATAGGACCGTTCGTCGAACTCCGCGGCATCAAACCCGAGTGAGAACGTCTGCAGCGGTGGCGCGCCGTTGCCAGCGCGTCCACGTTCGCCTGCAGCGAGCGCGGCGACGATCGACGAATCGAGTCCGCCGCTGAGATAGGCGCCGACCGGCACATCTGCACGCAGCCGGATGCGCGTGGCGTGTGTGAGATGCGCGCGAAGCTGTTCCTCGGCGTCTCGATCAGGCAGCTGTTCGTGGCTCTTGCGGACAAACCCGGGACGCCAGTCACGGCTGACGGTGACGTGCCCCTCGTGCCAGGTCAGCGAGTGTCCAGGTGGAAGCTCACGCACCGATCCGAAGATCGTCCTCGGTGCCAGCGGAGACCACACGGTAAAGATGTCGTCGACCGACTCCGGATCGATCTCGCGCGACACGCGCGGATCGGCGAAGAGCGCCTTGATTTCGGACGCGAAGAGCAACGTCCGGCCGACGATCGTGTAGTAGAGCGGGCGCACGCCCATTCGATCGCGGGAGAGGAGGAGCGTGCGCGAGCGTGAGTTCCAGATCGCAAACGCCCAGTCGCCGTTCAAGGCCGCGAGGGCGCGCCGTCCACGTTCCTCGTACAGCCGGAGCAGCACTTCGGTGTCGGATTGCGTGCGGAACCGGTGGCCGCCGCGTTCGAGATACTCACGCAGCTCGACGTAGTTGAAGATTTCGCCGTTGAACGTGATCCACAGCGTTCGGTCGTCATTCGCCAGCGGCTGGTCGCCACCACGAAGGTCGATCACGCTGAGCCGAGCGTGCGCGAGGCCGGCGGCCGGCTCGACGTGCATGCGGCGCGCATCCGGACCACGGTGGTGAAGCATCGAGATCATCCGCGGCAGACTGATCGGGATGCGGTCGTCGCGGTCCTGACAGACGATGCCGGCGATGCCGCACATGCGGCAGAGGAGGTAGCAAAGCGCTCGCCATGAAAAAAACTGCGAAAACTGTCAGTTGACCGGCATCGCGCTTGCTCATCAGGACGAGGCAATCATGTCGGCCGGCCATGTTCTGATCGGCGATTTGCGCGTGGCGCGAGTCGGCTATGGGGCAATGCGCCTCACTGGACCGGGTATCTGGGGCGCCCCGGCTGATCATGACGAAGCGATCGCGACACTGCGCCGTGCCGTTGAGCTCGGTGTGAACTTCATCGATACGGCCGAGTCGTACGGTCCCTATGTCAGCGAAGAGTTGATTGCGGAAGCGCTTTACCCCTATCCAAGGGACCTGGTGATCGCCACGAAAGGTGGTTTCGATCGTCCAGGACCGGATGAGTGGCGCGTCAACGGCCGGCCTGAGCGTCTTTGGGATGCGCTGGAGGGGAGTCTGCGGAGGTTGCGCCTTTCACGCATCGACCTCTATCAGCTCCATCGCGTCGATCCGGCAGTGCCTGCGGACGAGCAATTCGGCGTTCTTCGTGAGATGCAGAAACAGGGGCTCGTTCGCCACATCGGCCTCTCCGAAGTGGGCGTCGCGCAGATCGAACAGGCGCGTCGTTTCTTTCCGGTCGTCTCCGTACAGAACCAGTACAACGTGGCGGATCGACATTGGGAAGACGTACTCACGTATTGCACGCGCCAGGCGATCGCGTTCATCCCGTGGCATCCGCTTGGTGCCGGCAGCCTCACGCGCCACGGCGTGAGCCTGATGGTTCGGCGGCTGCTGGGGCGCGTCGCGTCGCCGTCCGCCCTTGCCGCCGTTGCTCGTCATCATGCCGCCACCCCGTCGCAAATCGCAATCGCGTGGCTGTTTCATCGATCGCCGGTCATGCTGCCGATCCCCGGCACCTCGAATCGCGTGCACCTCGAGGAGAATCTCCTGGCCGTGGCGCTGTCGCTGACGTTGGACGAGTTGAAGAGGCTGGACGCGGCCTGCGCGGCATAGGAATGCCGGATGGTCATTCACGCCGGAATCGTCCATTTAAATTGACCGTGCCAGGGGGGCATGTTAGGGTCCCCGTGCGAACCGTTGACAGCGACGATTCGCCACAATTGTCGGCCGCCCGGCAGGAGCAGAGCAGGTTCCGCCAATAACACCGCACACCACACGTCGCGCAGCCGCAGCGCTTGGAGCGCTCGTCGCTGCCACGTGTTTTCTCGCGCCACTTGTCGGATGGCCCTCGCTGGTGCGCATTGCGCCACTCCTTCTCATCGCGCTGTTCGCGATACTCGTTGTGGCACGGCCGTGGAGCTGGCCGACTGAGACGTGGGACGCGGTCGGCGAATGGAATCCGTCAGCACGGACCGTCTGCCTGACGGCAGTCATCGTCGGGCTGCTGGTGTTCTGGTTCGTGCTGACCCGGTTCCGATCGGGGGACATCAACGCCGTCGACTTCACGGTCTACTACGAGCGGCCAAACTTCCAGACGCTGCACGGGCGGCCGCTCTATGTAGAGTCCGCCGATGATCCGCAGCGCGCGTATCGCAGCCTGTTCGCAGTCCATTCGCACTGGATCATGCTGCCGTTAACGCTCTTCTATGCCGTGTGGGCGAGTCCGCTGTGGCTGCTGGCGTTGTCGGTGGTGGCTGTCGTCGCCGGCGCGATCTACACGCTCCGCGTCGCGCAACGGATCGGCGCGGGCGGTGCACTCGCGAGCGCGAGTGCGCTGGCGTTTGTGTTCAACGCGAACACGGCGCGGACGTTGAACTTTGGCTTTCACGTCGAAGTGCTGTACGCCTGGTTCCTTCCCTGGATGATCTACGAAGGCGTACGGCGGCGATGGCAGATGTTTCTCCTGGCGGCGTTGCTCGTCGTCTCTGTCAAGGAAGATGCGGTGCTGCTGCTCATCGCCGTCGTCGTGTCGCTGCTGTTGTTCCACCGCCGCGCGTTGAGCCGTCGCGAGCTGGCGGTGCTGTTCGCACCGCTTGTGCTCGCGGTTGCTAACCTCGCGTTCTTCTATCGGTTTCTGGTGCCGCGTTTGAGTGCCACGAAGACACCCTTTTACGCGAACTACTGGTCTAACTATGGTCCGACCGTGGTGACGGCGATCGCAGGAATGGTGCGCCGTCCCGTCGACGTGTGGTCCTCGACGATCAGATCAGCATTCCTGACGCAGGTCATGACGCCGCATGCGTTCCTCCCATTCGTCGGGTGGCCGTGGTTCATCGGCATCGTGCCGATCGTTCTGTTGTATGGCGCGTCGGCGAACGAGCAATTGCGATCGTTCGGCCTCTACTATGCGATGCCGCTGGTCCCGTTTCTGACACTCAGCGCGGCCGACGGCGCCCGTCGACTCGCCGATCGATTCGGAACGCATCGCGGGGGCGCGCGCGCGGTCGCCGCTGCGGTGATTCTGGTCGGCGCGCTTCTCGCTGGCGTCTCGAACGCCGGCTACACCCTGAGGCCGTGGAGGCCGGAGGTTGGCGCCGTGCCGAGAATGCTGCGGGAGCTCAGGGGCGAGCGATCGGTCCTGGTGCAGAGCGCGCTGTATCCACATGCCGGCTACGACGAGCGGGTTCAGTTGCTCACACCCGAGTCGCTTCGCGATCCACGATCCGCAGGGGCGGCGCTGCTTCTGGCGCCCGACCTGAGCGCCTATCCGTTGTCGGCCGCGGAGCTCGGCGCGCTGTCGCGGCTGCGGAGCGTGGCGGAGAGCCCGGAAGGCCTGCTCGTCGTACGATCGCCGGCACAACCCTAGCGCATTCAGTGGAAGCGCCACGTCGTCGCGTGAAGCACTGCGCACACGCCGGAGATCCTGTCAGCATCCGATAGAAAGAGAGGTGGCCGGGATCGCATCGAGCACGGCAGGGGCCGTGTTATCACGTGAATTGACCGCATTCCTCGTGGAGTTCTCCGTCTCCCTCCACAAGCATGCAATCTATCCGAGCGGCCACCCGTCGCTCGAGCCGGCCGCCGCGCGCCTCACCGACATCGCGACGCGGCTGCTTGAGGGCCGCGCGACGCTCGCGTTTGGCGTTGCCCGTCACCAGATCATCATCGACGGCGTCGCAACCGATCCGAAGCACCCAGTGCTGCGTCGTCTGGCGGAAACGCTGCATCATCATCAGCTCGGCGCGATGAGCATCCTGCCGGGCGTGACAGCAGACGAGATGTACGCTGCATTGTGTGCGCTGGCGAAGGAAACTCCGGACGACGCCGGGGAACAACGGCCGCTCGACAGACCGCACGTACGGTTTCATCCGCTGTCCCTCGATCGGCTCGAGATCGTTGACGAAGACCCGAGCGCGGCAGAGGACCTCGACAGCGAGCCGCGGCGCAAACGGGCACAGCTCTGGGTCGGTCTCGCCAATGCAGCGATGGCACGCGATGCCGAGGTCGATCCGCTGGACACGGTGCCCGATGCGGACGATGTCGCGAAGGCGATTGACGACCGCGCCGGCGCCGCGGCATACGACCAGGTCGTCGTCGGCTATCTGCTGCAGATTACCGAGGAGTTGAAGAACTCGCCGTCGGCCGACCATGGGGCCCTCCGCCGGCGAACGGCGAAACTGATCCGCGCTGTCCGTCCAGAGACGCTGCAGCGGCTCGTCACGATGGGCGGCAACACCGCACAGCGCAAGGCGTTCGTGCTCGGCGCGACCACCGGCATGGCGATGGACTCGGTGGTCAAGATTCTGAAGGCCGCCGCGGAGGCGAGCAACCAGACCATCTCACACGGGATGGTGCGCATGCTCTCGAAAATGGCGAGCCACGCCGAACGCGGGGAAGAGTCGCTGCGGCCGGTCGCCGAGAGTGAGCTGCGCGAGCAGGTCGACTCCCTGCTGTCCGGCTGGGACCTGGACGATCCCAGTCCAAGCGCCTATGCCAAAACGCTGCAGCACCTCGCCACGAGCGTGTCGGCACCCGACACGACGACCGATGGCGATGGCGAACCCGGGTACGAGATGAGCCCGATGCACGTCGTGCAGATCGCTCTCGAAGTCGGCGGCACGGGTCCCGTCATCGAGCGTGGAATCGATCGGGCGCTCGACGCCGGACATCTGCATTCCCTCTATACCGTGTTGACGTTTCTTCCGCCGGGAGCCGCGATGACCGCGGATCTTATTCGCGCGCGGCTCGGCAGCGCCCGCGCGATGCAGCTCCTGATATCGCGGGAACCGGTCGACCTCAAGATGCTGGACGCGCTGGCGCCGTTTCTCAGGATCGATGGCTACGAGGTGCTGCTCGATGCGTTGATTACGACGAACAACAGAAGCACGAGGCGGAAGCTGCTGGAACGGCTGGCGCCGACGGATCTCGACGTGGGGCCGCTCATCGTGGCTCGACTCGATGACGAACGTTGGTACGTGCAGCGGAACCTGTTGCTGCTGCTGGAACGGCTGTGCCGCGTGCCGCCGGGATTCGACGTGGGTCGATGGACGCAGCATGCAGACCCGCGTGTGCGGTATCACGGCCTCTCGCTGCAGTTGAACCTGCAGGATCAGCGCGAGTCGGGAATTCACGCCGCGCTCATCGACAGCGACGAGCGTGTCAGGCGCCTCGGGTTGGTCGCCTGTCAGTCCGAATGCCCACGTCCGATGATTCCGCTCGTTGCCGGCCTTGCCGCGAATGCCCAGGTCGGCCCGGAGCTGCGGATGCTGGCGGTCAAGGTCCTCGGCACATGCCGGGAGCGGCCGGCACTCGCGACGCTGCTGTCACTGGTCAACGGCGGTACCACCTGGCTTGGCAAGCCGAAGCTGGCCGTGCGCTCTCCCGTGGTGCTTGCCAGCCTGCGCGCGCTGTCTGGCGCCTGGGCGTCAGATGCCGAGGCGAAGCGATTGCTGGACCTGGCGCGGCACTCCTCGGATCCTGAGTTCCGTCAGGCCGTGCAGGCAGGAGTGGCATGAACGATCCGTCCACCTTCCTCCATTCGTTTGCGCAGGCGCTGTCGGTGCTGTCGCTGTATCCCGAGGGCCATCCGTCGCGCGAGCGCGCCATCGATGCCGCCCACGGCGCGTTGCACGAACTGACCGGCGCCGATGGCAAGCCCACGTTCACGTTCCTCGATGGCGAGGTCGTGTACGGGCGCGATCCGCTCCGCGATTTCAAGGACTGGGACTGGGGCTGTAAGCTGGCCGGTGCCGGCATCGAACGGCTGCAGGTCGAACGTTCCGTCAGCCGCGACGAATTCGAGGGCTTCCTCCAGGAGCTCGGCGCCAGGCTGCTGATGTCATCGGCGACCACCAGCGAGAACAGGCAGATGCGATCGCTGGGCATTCGCTTTGGCTCGGTCGGCGTGCAGGGGCAATCGTCGATCGAAGTGCTCCGGCCGGCTGCGACGGGGACTCTCGACGCGACGTCGCTCGCGGAAGAACTCGACACGCTCCGCTGGCTGCAGAGCGAGGTGCAGTCCGACCGCGACGTCCCGCTGATCGAAGTCGAAGCGATCGTGCGATCGCTGTCGGTCGCCATGCACTCCGAGCGCGGGATGGTGCTGCCGCTGCTGCAGCTCAAGGAGTTCGACCAGTACACGACCACGCATTCGCTCAACGTGTCCGTGCTTGCGATGGGCCTCGCCGAGAGCATCGGCTGCCGCAAGAAGGAAGTCCGTGCGCTCGGAATGGCCGGCCTGCTTCACGACCTCGGCAAGATCCGCATTCCGATTCAGATCCTCACCAAGCCTGGCAAGCTCTCAGCCGAGGAGCGCCTGATCATCAACAAGCACCCGGTTGACGGCGCCCGGATGATTCTGCAGAGCGATGACGATCTCGATCTGCCGGCGGTGGTGGCGTACGAGCATCACATGATGCTCGATGGCGGCGGATATCCCACTCCGCACTACGGTCGCGACACCGCGCTCGCCAGCCGGCTGGTGCACGTCTGCGACGTGTTCGACGCGCTGCGCACGGAACGTCCGTATCGCGAAGCCTGGGAGGCCGACACCGTGTTTGCCTATCTGATGGAGCGCGCCGGCGTCGAGTTCGATCCGGCGATGGTGAAGGCCTTCATCGAGATGATGCGCGAGAGCCAAACGAAGGTCAGAACGCTGCACGAGGCGACGCCCGCGGAGGCCGATCTCAGCTAGTTGGCTAGTTAGATAGTTGGCTAGTTGGATAGTAGTTGGCTAGCTAACTACCAACTACGAACTAGCTAACTACCAACTACGAACCAGTCAGATCCACCCCGCAGCCACTTGTTTCGTGTGCGCCGTGATGGCGTTGCGCATGAACATCGCAACGGTGACCGGCCCAACGCCGCCGGGCACCGGAGTGACCCAGCTGGCCACCTCCTTCACGGCGTCGGTGTCGACATCTCCGACGATGCGCGTCTCCCCGGTGGCGTCGGTAATCTGATTGATGCCAATGTCGATGACGGCCGCGCCCGGTTTCACCATGTCGGCGCTCAGGAATCGCGGCTTGCCGACGGCCACGAGGACCGCATCCGCCCGGCGCGAGTGCGCGGCGACGGATCGGGTCAGGTGATGGCACACGGTCACCGTCGCCCCCTCGGCCATCAACATGAACGCCGCCGGTTTGCCGACGATCTCTGAGTGACCCACCATCACGACCTCGAGCCCGTGCAGCTGAAGGCCCGTCGCCTTGATCAGTTCGACCGTGGCGGCCGCCGTGCACGGCGCCAGCGCCAGGTCGTTGTACACGATGTCGCCGATAGAGGCGGGATTCATGCCTTCGATGTCTTTGAGCGGATGGATCGCGGAGGCGAGTGAACGGCCGTTGATGTGCCGCGGCACCGGGCGCTGAAGGATGACGCCGAGCACGTCGTTGTCGTCGTTCATCGCCAGCAAGCGCGCCTTGCATTCTTCCTGCGTAAGGTCGCTGGGCCAGGTCTGCTCTTCGAAGCGAAGGCCGACCTTCGTCGCAGCATTCGCCTGACTGCGCGTGTAAACCGAAGCGGCGCTATGCGTGCCGAGGCTGACGGACACGAGTCGTCCGAGCTGACGGCTATGTGACGCCTGACGCACGCGCTCGGCAACGTCCGTGAGGATCTGGTCGCGGACGGGGCGACCGTCCAGGAGGCGATGGTCCTTCATGCGATGGTGTCCATTTTCATCCGGGAGGCCTCTTACGCTAGCATCCCGCCATGCTTAAGACACTTCGAACCGCCCTCGCGGGTCTCCTCGTCGTCTACAGCCTGACGCTGGCGTGGCCGATCACCGCCGCGGCGCCGTCGGCAAAGCCGGAGGAGGTTGGCCTCTCCCCGGAACGGCTGAAGCGGGTCGCCGAACTCGTGCAGCGGCACATTGCGGCCGGCAGCTTCTCGGGTGCCGTCGCGCTCGTCGCGCGCAACGGAAAAGTGGGCTACCACGAAGCCTTCGGGCAGATGGACATCGAAGCGAAGAAGCCGATGGTCAAGGACGGCATCTTCTCGATCATGTCGATGACCAAGCCGATCATCGGCGTCGCGACGCTGATGATGATGGAAGAGGGCAAGGTCCACCTGCAGGATCCGATTTCGAAGTTCATTCCCGAGTGGAAGGACATGACGGTCGCCGTCTCGGTCCCGGCGGCGCCTGGTGCGCGCGGCGCTGGACCCGCACCGGCCGCCGGAGCGGGCGGGAGAGGCGGCGCGCCGGATCCGCGCTATTACACCGTGCCGGTTGAGCGCGAGGTGCAGATCCGCGACATCCTCACGCACACGTCCGGCGTCGTCAGTGGTACGAACAGCAACTTCGCGAATCGCGCGGTTGCCGCCGGGCCGAAGGACGCACTGGCGGACTACATTCCGCGGCTCGGCAAGGTGCCGCTCGAGTTCCAGCCAGGCACGCGCTGGGCGTACAGCGCGCAGGCCGGCTTCGACGTGCTCTCGCGCGTGGTGGAAGTGGCTTCTGGCATGCCGATCGATCGCTTCGTCAAACAGCGCATCTTCGATCCGCTCGAGATGAAGGACACGACGTACATCGTGCCCACGGGTAACGCCCGGCTTGTGAAGTTGTATTCGCGCACCGCCGATGGCCTCCGTCCGCAGCAGTACCCGAACTTCATGAACGGCATCTACTTCTCCGGTGGCGGTGGACTCTTCAGCACGGCGTCCGATTACGCACAGTTCGCCCTGATGCTGGCGAACGGCGGCGAGTTGAACGGCAAGCGGCTCCTCAGCCCGCGCCTCGTGGAGTTGATGGGATCGGTCTTCGCGCCCGACACGCTGCCCGGGCGCCCCAAGGGTGAGAGCTACGGTCTGAGCGTCCGGGTCGTGAACGATCCGGTCGCGCGCAACTCGTTCCTCACGGAGGGCTCATTCGGCTGGAGCGGCGCATACGGGACTCACTTCTGGGTCGATCGCGAGGAAAAGCTCGTGGCCGTCGTCATGACTCAGACCTCAAACCAGGATTTCCTGCGCGATTTCGAAAACATGGTCATGCAGGCGGTCGTCGGCGGCGGCTCAACTCCGTCGGTGGGAACGAACTAAGGAATCGGCTGGTCGGGCGGCAGGGATCAGGACTTGATCTGCCGCTCGACACGACCTGCGCGCTGCAGCCGCGCAGCCACGCTCCAGCACAAGAGCGCCCACGCGGCGCCCAGGCACCAGCCGGCGAGGACGTCGGTCGGCCAGTGCAGTCCGAGGTACACGCGGCTCACGCCGACGAGCACCGTCAACAGGATAGCGACGGACAGCACGTACATCTTGAGCGCACGCGTGGTCTGCACGCGTGCCACGAGTGCGCCGAGCGTCAGGTAGGCGACCGCGGCGAGCGTGGTGTGCCCGCTCGGAAAGCTGCGCGTCAACTCGTACACCGAGTGCGAGACGACGTCCGGCCGGACGCGACCGAAAATCCCCTTGAGTATCCCCATCAGGGACGCGCCTCCGCCCACGGAGACGAGGACGAGCAGCGCGGCCGCACGCGCCCGCGACAACACCAGAAAGCCGACCGTCCCCAGCACGATGATGAAGATGACCGTCGTACTGCCGAGACTGGTTACGTCGCGGACCGCGGCCTCGAACCACGCCGGGCCGATCGGGTCAGCGTGGTTGTCGGGGTTCCGCATCGCCAGAAGCACCGCGTTGTCGAACGCGCGCGTCTCGCCCTCCCGCATTTCGTTGGCGACGACGCCGAAGATCAGTGCCAGCGCGACGATCAGAAGGAGAGTGGCGAGGGTGCGGAACTCCCACTTCGAGCGCTTGTCAGACACCAGTTTGGACCATTTTCCTAATGTTCCCGGCGCAAACCACCGTGACACCATGCCAGCCATTCTTCCTGAGCATAAGCACTATGCCTCTTGCAGTGCCATGCCCGAAGTGAGACATTGCGACGCAGCATGCCGCGGCACCGGCGCGGATACGGGTTTGGTCTGTCTTGTGCCCTCGGGGTGCTGGTCGCGGTGTCGATCGCGTCCCCGAGCGGTCAGACCGCTGCGCCCTCGCCGGGCCGGCTGAAGCCGGACACTACGAATGCCAGAACCGCGCCGGTATCAGTCTCGAGCGAGCCGCCGCGCGCACTCCTCGACAAGTACTGCGTCACCTGCCACAGCGACCGCCTGAAGACGGCGAACCTCTCGCTGCAGGGACTCGACCTGACGAAGGTGGGGGAGCATGCGGACCTCTGGGAAAAGGTGGTTCGCAAACTGCGGGCCGGTGTGATGCCGCCGCCGGACATGCCACGACCATCGCTCGCGGAATACGAGGGACTCCGCGATTGGCTCGAGGCCGAGATCGATCGCTCCAGTGCCGGACGCGTGACTCCGGGCACTGTCGTACTCCATCGGTTGAACCGCACCGAGTACGCGAATGCCATTCGCGACCTGCTCGACCTGCAGATCGACGTGGCGTCGCTGCTGCCGCCTGATGATTCGGCGAACGGCTTCGACAACATCGCTGGCTCGTTGACGATCTCGCCGACGCTCCTCGAGTCGTACGCGACGGCCGCGGCGCGCGTCTCTCGAATGGCCGTAGGCTATTGGAAGTCGCCGACAGAAGCGACGTATCTCGCGTCGAGCGACGCCTCGCAGAACCAGCGTCTCGACGGCATGCCGTTCGGCACTCGCGGTGGCATCGTCGCGCGGCACAACTTCCCGGCGGACGGCGAGTACAAATTCTCGATTCAGAACTTCGGCATCGGCAGTTTCGTTCCGAACGAGCAGCTCGCGCTGGTCATCGACGGTGAACGCGCCCATGTCTGGCCGTATCGCGGTGTCGGTCTTGCGGTCGGCATGACGGCCGACACTGACGGCACGCTGGAAGTGACGGTGCCAGTCCGCGCCGGCTCGCGCCTCGTCGGTGCGACATTCCTGGCGACGAACTATCGCCCGAGTCTCGACATCATCCGCCACTACGACCGGCAGTCGCTCGAGAACAACAGCATTCCGCAGCTGCAGTACTACCCGGCGATCGGGTTCGTCCGCATTCAGGGGCCGTTCAATGCGCAACGCCCTGCGGACTCGTCGAGCCGCCGCCGGATCTTCACGTGCAAGCCGGTGGCGGCGACACCCGAATCTGCCTGCGCACAACAGATCCTGACCACACTCGCGCGGCGCGCGTACCGCCGACCGCCCACCGCCAAGGAGATCACCACGCTGATGACCTTCTTCGGCGAGGGGAGAAAAAGCGCGTCGTTCGAGGATGGAATTGAGTACGCGCTGCGATTGGTGCTGGCCAGCCCGCAATTTCTGGTGCGGGCCGAACGCGAGCCCGCCACCGTCCGTACTGGTCAGACGTATCGGGTGTCCGATCTCGAGCTCGCGTCTCGACTCTCGTTCTTCCTCTGGAGCAGCATCCCGGACGACGAGCTGGTCACGATTGCGGCGCAAGGACGGCTCAGTCAGCCGACGGTGCTCGCCCAGCAGGTTCGACGGATGCTTCGCGACTCGCGGTCGGATGCGCTCGTCACAAACTTCGCGCAGCAGCTTCTCTATCTGCGGAACCTGCCAGCCACGTCACCGGACGGCATCTTCTATCCGAACTGGGACGACGAGCTGCGGCAGGCGTTCAAACGCGAATCCGAATTGTTCTTCGAGAGCATCCTGCGGGAAGACCGCAATGTTCTCGATTTGCTGACCGCGGACTACACGTTCGTCAATGAGCGGCTGGCGAAGCATTACGGCATCCCGAACGTCTACGGCGCGCGATTCCGCCGGGTCACGCTGCCGCCGGAGCTCGACTATCGGCGCGGACTCCTTGGTAAGGGCGCGTTCCTCTCCGTCACGTGGACGCAAAACTTCCGCTCATCGCCGGTGAAGCGCGGCGTCTGGGTGCTGGAAAACATTCTCGGCACGCCGCCGCCGGAGCCACCGCCCAATGTGCCGGCGCTCGAGGAGACGAAGGCGGAGGGCGGCAAGACGCTCACGCTGCGTGAGCAGATGACGCTGCACCGTGGCGCGCCGACGTGCGCCGGGTGTCACAAGATCATGGACCCGATCGGATTTGCCCTCGAAAGCTTCGACGCCGACGCGAGGTGGCGCACGAAGCAGGGCGGCGACGGCGGCATGCCGATCGACACGAAGGTGAAGCTGTTCGACGGACAGGATGTGAACGGCCCGGTCGGACTGCGCACGGCGCTGCTGCGCTATTCGCCGCAGTTCCAACGGATGTTCGTCGAGAAATTGATGACCTACGCGGTCGGCCGCGGCATGGAGTACACGGACATGCCGACGATTCGGGCGATCGTGCGCGGTACCGCAACGGACAACAACCGGTTCTCAGCGATCGTCACCGCGGTGGTGAAGAGCCCGCAGTTCCAGATGCGCGTGAAGGCCGAAGACACACTCGTCGCCACGCACTAGGAGCCACAGAGGTAAATATGTTTGTCGCCAAGAAATTCATCCATCGTCGGACCTTCCTCCGCGGCGCGGGGGTGACGCTGGCGCTGCCGCTGCTCGAATCGATGGTCCCGGCGCTGACGCCCGCGCGCCTGACGGCCGCGACGCCGGTGCGCCGGTTTGTGGGCATCTGGCATCCGCATGGCGCCTCGCCCGGCTATTGGAGTCCGCTGAAGGAGGGCAGGGACTTCGAGTTCTCGTACATCACCAAGCCATTGGAGACGTTTCGCAACCGTGTGGTGCTGATCAGCGGGCTCGACATGCCGGAAGCGATGGCGACAACCGATGAGCCCGGTGGCGATCATGCGCGCGGCGCCGTGCTGCTGTCGGGCGCGCGGCCGCGGCGGAACGCCGTCAGCCCGTTCCTCGGCGTGACCGTCGATCAGCTCATCGCCAACAAATACGGCCAGGACACCATCCTCTCGTCGCTGCAGCTCGGCGTCGAAGACATGGGCAACTTCGGCAACTGCAACTGGGGCTACAGTTGCGCGTACACGAATTCGATTTCCTGGTCGTCGGCAACGAGCCCGCTGCCCACGCAGGTCAACCCCCGCGTGGTGTTTGAGCGCCTGTTTGGCGACGGCACCAGCACGGAAGAGCGCTTGCGCGACCGCAAGCGCAACGCCAGTATCCTCGACGCCGTGGTCGGACAGCTCGGTGCGTTCAAGACGAGCCTTGGCGCCGGCGATAAGGCACGCGTCGATACCTACGTCGACAACATTCGAGAGATCGAGCGACGCATCAAGATCGCGATGGAGAATTCGGTGAAGGAGCCGGACAGTGATGTGCCGTTCGGCCTGCCACAAAGCAAGCATGAGCACTTCCGGTTGATGTACGACCTGATGGCGCTCGCGTTCGAGGGCGACATCACGCGATCGATGACATTCATGCTCGGGCGCGATCTGAGCGGTGCCAGCTTCCCGGAATCAGGGTTCACCGGCGGATGGCACGGCACGTCGCACCACGGCGACAAGCCGGAGAACATCGCCAACTACGCGAAGGTCAACCGGTATCACGTCCAGAACCTCGCGTACTTCGTGGAGAAGCTAAGCAAGATTCCCGATGGCGATGGCTCGCTGCTGGACCACGTGCTGATCTACAAGGGCAGCAACATGGGCAACTCGCACCGCCACGCGCACGAGAAGGTTCCGGTGATCCTGGTCGGCGGCATCGACGGCACGTTCAAGGGCAACCGTCATCTGGTGTTCCCCGACAACACGCAGCGCACGTCGAACATGCTCGTCAGCCTCCTGCACCTCTACGGCATCGAGCAGTGGGCGACGCCGGACGGCAAGGGCATGACGGACAAGATCGGCACGAGCACGGGCCGGCTGCAGCCGCTCGAGATGGTGTAGCGAGAATGGACCACTGCGCGGATCACGGCACACCGAGACACCGATGCACTGAGGAAACCAATTCACGCTCGGTGTCTCACTGCCTTGGTGTGTCGGCGTGGGTGTGCATCGTTGCGATCCTGTGGGCGACGACCACGCCTCTGTCGGCACAACTGGCGGGCCGCCCGACGCGGCCGCAAGTGGTGCCGCCGCAGGGCGCACCGCGGAAAGTCATCTTCAAGAGCTGCACGTCATGCCATGGCATTGATGACTATGCCTATTACGCGCTCGACCGCGCGGGATGGGACGCGGTGATCACCGCCAAGCACCGCGACCAGAAGGTGACGCTTGCCGACACGGACCGGGCGGTCCTGCTCGATTGGCTGGTGGAACGGTTCGGTCCGACGACGAAACCGTTCCCGCGCGCGTACGTCGCGCAGGAAGTGACGAACTTCCTCTCCGACAGCGACGCCGAGGCGCTGCTGAACCGTGCCTGCAGCACGGCGTGCCACGGAGCCGATCGCGTCAACGCCGCGCGCTTTGCTCCAGATCGCTGGCGCGTGGTGACGCTGGACATGCGGGAGCGCGGCGCCAGGCTCGCAGACGATGAACTGGAGCGCCTCGTCGAGTGGCTGGGCCGCACCAAGGGAACGAACGACAGTGACCGGCAATAAGTCTGTGGGCCGGCTCCCGCGAGCCGCGCGAATTCACGCGGGTGGACCAGGCATTGTGCTCTTCCTGTCACTACTCTCTCTCCCTGCGATTGCCACTGAAGGGCCGCTGCTGACGCTGCACGCGAACGCTGCCGGAGCCGACGTGCCGCTGACGATCGAGCTGTTCCGCTGGTCAAGCGACGCCGAGCGCGCGCCGATGCTGGCGGCGCTGGCACCGCCTGCGCCCGCACCGCTGCCCGCGCCCGCGCCTGAAGGCGGCGCCCGCGGCGCTGCCGCGCGTGGTGGACGCGCGGGACGAGGCGGGCGTGGCGGTGGCGCTGCGGCGCCGCCGAATCCGCTCGCCAGGCTGGCGACGGCCGTCAAGGCGGCGCCGACGCTGGGATTCATCTGGGGCAACGGCGTCACCGGCTATTCGATCAAATACGCCTGGCACGCGTCTGCTGAGGGCGGTCGCGACCGCATCGTGCTTGTGACCGAACGTCGTCTTGGCGCGCATGCGCCGGACTGGACGCCGGCGCCAGCGGCAAATGCCGACGCGGAGTTCACGCTGGTGGAAATGCGGGTCGATGCGAAAGGTGTGGGCGAGGGCAAGGCGTCCCTGACGACGACGATTGCACTCGATGCCGCTGCGAAGACGCTCGCGCTCGACGGTTATGAAGCGGCACCGGTGCTGCTGAGAGTGACACGATGACGACAACCTCCAACTTCCAATTCCCAACTCCCAAACCCTCCCGACGATGCTCCGTCGGGAGTTGGAGGTTGGTAGTTGCGCGTTTGTCAGCGTTGGTAGTTGGGAGTTTAGTCGTCGCGTCAGCGGCCGCTGCCGCGCCGGCCGACATCGCTGACGCGGCAATGCGTGGCGACCATGCGGCGATCCGCGCCGCGGTGGCGAAAAAAGCCAACGTCAACGTTCCCCAGGTCGACGGCACCACGGCGTTGCACTGGGCGGTCGAACGAGACGACGTCGAGATGGTGGATCTACTGATTCGCGGCGGCGCCCGCGTCACGGCGACGACCAGGGAAGGCGTGACGCCGCTGCAGCTCGCCGCCACCAACGGCAGCGTGGCGATGATTGACCGGCTGCTCAAGGCCGGTGTCAAGGTCAACGACCCGTTGACCCCGGTGCGCGACACGGCGCTGATGATGGCGGCGCGAACCGGTACGGCCGCTGCGATTCGCGTGCTGATCGAGGCCGGCGCCGACGTCAACGCGAAGGAGACCTGGGGCGGCACGACCGCGCTGATGTGGGCAGTGTCCGAGGGACACGCGGAAGCGGCGCGGATGCTGCTCGCTGCCGGTGCCGACGTCAACGCGAAATCGAATTACGTCGCGGCGGCCAACGGGCGCGGCTTCGAGGGTCGGACCCCAGTGGCGAACCGCAACGAGCCGAAGTCCGAGGAGTTTGCCAGCGGCTGGCTGACGCCGTTGATGCTGGCGGCTCGCGAAGGCAACGTCGAGCTCGCACGCATCCTCGTCGGGGCGGGTGCTGATGTGAACGCGTCTGCCGGCGACGGCAAGACAGCGCTGGCGCTCGCGATCTTCAACGGCAACTACGATGTGGCGTCGCTCCTGGTAGACAGCAAGGCCGACGTCAACAAGGCGGACGCGCAGCGGTTTACGCCGCTCTTCTACGCGGTCGATCGGCGCAACATGGAGACGGCACCGAACTTCCCATGGATGGTCACCGCGGACCCGATGCCGCTCATCCGCAAGATGCTCGATCGCGGCGCCAATCCCAACGCGCCCGTCAACAATACGCCGCGTGCCCGCATGCGCGAAGGCTCCCCGCGCATCGTCTTTGCGACGGCGCTGATGCGGGCGGCGTTTGCGGCGGATCTCGAGCTGGTCAAGCTGCTGCTGGAGCGCGGCGCCGACCCGAAGATCCTCTCCAAAGACAACGAGAACATGCTGTCGGCAGCGGCAGGACTTGCGTTCATCCACGGCTATCACCGCGGGAGGTCGCCGGCCGAGCGCCTGCAGGTGGTCAAGCTGTTCGTCGAGCTGGGCAACGACGTCAACTGGCCGGACGATTACGGCATCACACCGTTGATGGCCGCCGGCAACTTCGGCGACGTCCCGATCATTCAGTACCTGATCGACGCCGGTGCCGACCTGAGCGCGCACGATCTCGGCAAGAAGAACGACGGCCAGTTCGGCTCCAGCAACGAGCCGCTGATGCCGATCGACTACGCCATCGGCGTCGGCACCTTCGTGCCCAACAACGCCGTCATCATTCACGAAGACGCCGTCGCGCTGATGGCCAAATACATGAAGGAGCGCGGCATCGTGCACACCACGTCCGAGTGCACGCTCCGCGGCTTTACCTGCTCGCAGGCGAGGGTCGATCCGAAGGTCGCAACCCCCGCGGAAATCGTGCGCGCGCGCAAGTTCGCGACCGGCCACCAGGTCGAAGGGCTCACCGGCGGTCTCGAAGCGAAGTAAGCCGCCCGCACTCCACCTGCCGCGATCCTCCTCGGCCTTCAGTGGAGAGATCAGCGTTGACGGTAAGCTGGACGAATGACTCGGCGCGCGGTTGTCGTTCTGTTGGTACTGGCGAACGCGCTCGCCGGGCGTGACGCCCGCGCCGATATCGTGGTCGAGGCGCCGCCCTCGCTTTCTTCCTACGCGAATCGTGTTCGCGGCATCGACATGGCCGCCGTTGCCGATGCGCTCGCCCGCGCCGGGCTCGAGCTTCCTCCGGCTATCCGCGTCACGCTGGTGCCAGAAGCGGATCCGGACGCCCGCGCCGTACCCGACTGGATTGCCGGTATGGCTCTCGGTGATCGCGACATTGTCATCTTTCCTGAGCGCGTGCTCTCGTATCCGTACGACTCTCTCGAATCGGTGATTCGCCACGAGGTTGCGCACCTCGCGCTGACCGCGCGTGCCGGAGGCACGCCGCTCCCGCGATGGTTTCACGAGGGCGTGGCGACCTCTGTGGACGTCGGCTGGAGGACGGCGGCGCAGCTGCAACTGCTGGTCGCGATGCTCGCGCGCCCCGATACTGCGAAACTGACGCGGCTGTTCGTCTCGCCGTCGCGGGCGGAAACGGAGCAGGCCTACCTGCTCTCGGCGCTGCTGATGAACGAGGTGCGGGGACGATACGGAGCCGCCGTGCCTGGCGCGATCGCCCGCGACGTTGCTGCCGGAATGCCGTTCGCCGAGGCCTTTCACGCCGAGACCGGTCTCACACCCGACCGGGCGGCCGACGAGGCGTGGGCTGGCTATCGCCGATGGACCGCGTGGGTGCCCGCCGTGACGAGTCAGTCCGCGGCGTGGGCGGCAATCGTGATACTTGCGTTGTTGGCATTCGTGGCGCAGCGCCGTCGCCGGGCCCGCCGACGCCGGTCGTGGGACGAAGAGGAAGCCTGAGCCGAGGAACTATTGCTGGTGCACAGTCGCTAGTGTTCGCGCAGTCGGAAGCCATCGCGATCGGCCGGCAACCGCCCATCCCCGGGCGCTTCCACGCCGACCAGCGAAAGGGATCACCCGCGCGATCCGGCGGTAGTGACTGTGAAAAATGACCGCGAAATCGAAGGAATCCGCGGGAGCCTCGGCCGTCATCGTCGCTTCCGTCCGCGCCTGCACATCACAATAACGACACCGAACCCCGATTTGTGACGCGTGACGATTGTTTGCGGTTCGCAGGGCGTCCCAAGGTCGTAGGACTATTTAGTCAGGTCGATATAATCGACGTCTTCCCGGTGACACTAACCCCAGGTACTCGTCTCGGTCCGTATCAGATCGAGTCCGCCATCGGTGCGGGCGGTATGGGCGACGTCTATAAGGCGACCGACACCAGGCTCGGTCGCACCGTCGCGATCAAGATGCTGACGGGCGGCGGACATGGACCGCGGTTCCTGCAGGAAGCGCGCGCTATTGCGGCGTTGAGCCATCCGAATATCTGCGTGCTGCACGACATCGGTCCCGACTACCTGGTGATGGAATACCTCGAGGGCGCGCCTGTCCAGGGGCCGCTCCCGCTGGAGGAAGCCATCCGCGTTGCCGTGCAAATCGTTGACGCGCTCGACGCCGCGCATGCCAAGGGCATCCTTCACCGCGATCTCAAGCCGGCGAACATCATGCTGACGCGGACCGGCGCGAAGGTGCTCGATTTCGGCCTCGCCAAGATCGTCGCCGACGATTCCGAAGCTGACGCAACGCGCACGATGGCCGGAACGGTGCTCGGAACCGCGGCGTACATGTCGCCGGAACAGGCGCAGGGACGGCCCGCCGACGCACGTTCGGATGTGTTCAGCTTCGGGGCGGTGTTGTATGAGCTGTTGACCGGCACACGTGCGTTTGGCGGCGGGTCGATGCTCGAGACCTTGAGCGCGGTCGTGCACACGGACCCGCCGGCGTCGGACTCTCCGGCGTGGGACGTCATCAAGCGATGCCTGGCGAAGCAGCCGCAGCAGCGGTTTCAAACGATGGCCGAAGTCAGAGCAGCGCTGCAGCAGGTTGGCGGCCAGCGGCCGGCGCGGCGGCAGATGGGGCCGTCGATCGCCGTGCTGCCGTTTGCCAACATGAGCCGCGACCCGGAAGACGAATACTTCAGCGATGGCCTGGCGGAGGACATCATCAATCTCCTGGCGCAGCTCCCGGGCCTCAAGGTGATTGCGCGCACGTCGGCCTTCGCGTTCAAGGGCAAGAACGAAGACATCCGCAGGATCGCCGAGACGCTTGGCGTGACGACGATCCTCGAGGGCAGCGTCCGCCGTGCCGGCAGCCGGCTCCGGGTGATGGCGCAGCTGATTCAGGCATCCGACGGCGCGCATCTGTGGTCACAGCGTTACGACCGCGAGATGGCCGACATCTTTGAGGTCCAGGACGAGATCTCCGCGGCGATTGCCTCGGCGCTGAAGGTAAAGCTGGCGCCGGCGGCGGAGCGGCGGCTGCCGAAGGTGGGCGCCTACGAGGCGTACCTCAAGTACCGGTCGTATCAGTGGAAGTTCACTCCTGAGGCGACGCGGCGCAGCCGCGAATGTCTGGAGCAGGCAATCGCGATCGACCCGGAGTTCGCGTTGCCGTACGTCGGACTCGCCGACTCCTACCTTGCCATCTCGTCCGCTGGCGGAGTCCCGTCGCACGAAGCGATGCCGCGTGCACGCGAGCTTGCCTCGCGCGCGCTCGAGATCGATTCCGATCTGCCCGAAGCGCACGCCATGCTCGGCATTGTCGCCGGTCACTACGACTACGACTGGGTCGAAGCGGGCAAACGATTCGCCGCGGCGCGACGCGATCAGATGTCGCCACACCTGCGTCAATGGCACGCGCAGTTCCACCTGCTTGCCATCGGCCGGGGGGTCGAGGGTGTTGCCGAGCATCGGAGGGTGCTCGAGGAGGATCCGCTCTGCCAGACATGGCACTACACGTTTGCCACGACGCTGCATGCCCTCGGACGTGACGAGGAAGCGATCGCCGCGATGCGGAAATCCGTAGAGATCGATCCTGATTTCTGGCTCGGATGGCTGTGGCTCGCAGTATTCCTGTCGCTGCGGCAGCAGCACGATGACGCGTTGTTGTGTGCTGAGAAAGGCATCGTCCGGGCACCGTGGTCACCGTTCGCGATGGGCATCACGGCCGCCGCCCTGGCCAACGTCGGACGAGACGCCGATGCCGAACCGTATCTTGCTGGACTGCGTGGCGACGCCTACGGCGGGCCGGCTGGGCTCATGGCCTATCACGTCGCGCGTGGAGACGCCGAGCGGGCGGTCGAGTCGGCAATCGACGCCGTCGGTCAGCGCTACACGATCCTCCTCATCACAGTCGTGCGACCGTTCGAATCGCTGTTGCGTCAGTCTGCCGCCTGGCCGACGTTGCTGAAGAAGATGAATCTGGCCGCATGAAGGTCGAAGAAGGCCAACTCCTCTGGACCCCCTCGGCGTCACGCCTCGCGCGCTCGCACCTCACGCGATACCTGGGCTGGCTCGCTGAGCGCGGCCACACGTTCGACGACTACGACGCGCTGTGGCGCTGGTCGGTCTCGGACCTCGACGCGTTCTGGAGTTCGGTGGCGGAGTTCTGCGGCATCGAGTTCTCGACGGCTCCCTCGCGCGTGCTTGGGAAACGGACGATGCCAGGCGCGGAATGGTTTCCAGACGCCCGGTTGAACTATGCGTGGCATGCGCTTCGCCACGAGCGTCCGAATGACGACGCGCTCTTGTATCTCTCTGAGCGGCGGCCGCTCACAGCGTTGCCATGGACGGATCTTGCACGGCAGGTGCGCGTACTGGCCACCCGCATGCGCGCGCTCGGCATCACGCCTGGCGATCGCGTCGTCGCCTATCTGCCGAACACGCCGGAGGCGATCATCGCCATGCTGGCGACGGCAAGCATCGGCGCCGTGTGGGCCAGTTGTGGTCCGGATTTCGGCACGCGCGGCGTGCTCGATCGCTATTCGCAGCTCGCGCCGAAGCTATTGTTCTGCGTCGACGGCTACAGCTACGGCGGCAAGCCGTTCCATCGGCACGCCGATGTCCTCGAGATCATCAGTCAGCTGCCGACACTCTCGCACGTCGTCCACCTCCCGTATCTCGATCCGGACGATCGCACGCCGATCACGCCGGGCGCGCTGCTCTGGGAGGACGTGATTGCGGGCCCCGATCCCGGACGCGACGCGTTTCAGTTCGAGCAGGTGCCGTTCGCGCATCCGCTGTTCATCCTGTTCTCGTCGGGCACGACCGGGCTTCCGAAGCCGATCATCCACTGCCACGGCGGCATCACGCTCGAGCAGCTGAAGCTGTTTCATTTCCACATGGACATGCACCCGCGCCAGCGCATGTTCTTCTTCACCAGCACTGGCTGGATGATGTGGAATTTCCTGGCATCCAGCCTGATCGTCGATGTCGTCCCTGTGCTCTACGACGGCAACCCGACGTGGCCGTCGCCCGACCTGCTGTGGAAGCTCGCCGACGACACGGGCGCGCATCTGTTTGGCGCAAGCCCCGCCTACCAGAGCCTGCTCGAGAAAGCCGGGATCGTGCCGGGCGAACGCTTCGCCCTCGAGGCGCTCGAAACGATCGTGCTGGCCGGCTCGCCGGTGACCGCCGAGTGTCATCACTGGTTCTTCGAGAACGTGAAGCGTGACATCTGGGCGCATTCGGGAAGCGGCGGCACCGACATCTGTACCGGTCTCGTTGGCGGCGTGGTGAACCTGCCGCTCTACGCCGGCGAGATTCAGGCTCGCCAGCTGGGCGTGGCCGCCTACGCGTGGGACGAAGAAGGGAATGAGCTCGTGGATCAGGTGGGAGAGATGGTGCTCACCGAGCCGCTGCCGTCGATGCCTGTCGGCTTCTGGGGCGATACCGACGGCAGCCGCTACCGCGAGTCGTACTTCGACACCTATCCCGGTGTCTGGCGTCACGGCGATTTCTTCCGAATCAATGCGCGCGGCGGCTGCTTCGTGCTGGGACGCTCGGACGCGACGCTCAATCGTCACGGTGTGCGCATCGGCACCGCGGAAGTGTATCGGTCGCTGCTCGGAGTCCCCGCCGTCGAAGACTCGCTGATCGTCAATCTGGATCTTCCGGGAGGGCGGTTCTTCATGCCGCTTTTCGTGAAGACGAAGCATGACGTGCCGCTGGACGATGACATTGCCGGCCAGATACGCGCGCGGCTGCGCAGCGAGTACTCGCCGCGCCACGTCCCGGACAAGATCTTTCAGGTCACGGCGATCCCGTACACGCTGACGGGGAAGAAGATGGAAGTCCCCGTGCGTCGGATTCTGATGGGTGTGCCGGCGGAGAAGGCCGCCAACCGCGCGGCGGTGGCGAATCCGGACGCACTCGATAACTTCATCGACTATGCACGCACGCAGCGCGATTACACACTGACATCGAATTCGTGAAGACAGGCTTTGAATTACTGTGCCAGCACCCGTGCGAATGCGATCCATCCTGCTGTCGCACCGGCGGTCACGCGGATGTATTGAGAGACGATCAGGAAGGCGCCACCCCAGACCGTGGCTGCATGCGGTCGCCCACGCGCGATGACGTCGTAGAGAAGGATGGCGACCAGGCCCAGGTCGGTGAGCACGAAGAAAAGCGGCATGCTGCCGGCGCCAGGGATGCGCGCCACACCCGCAGTGACAAGTTCCAAGGTGGCGATCAGCATCAGCCGCTTGTGTACCTCCGGTTGACGCCGATAGAGCAGCGCGATCCCCACGAGCACAGGAAACACGATTACCGTCGCGAACGGTACGATCGTGAAGGCCAATCCGGCATCAGTTGGTGCCGACGCACTGCGTCGCGCCAGGTCCATCGTCATCGCCATGGCTGCAACGGTCATCGCCGTTGCCAGGACTCCGCCGGCGACACCGAGACGGCGATGAAGAGGTGTGCGCCGTGTGGCGACGAGGGCCGTCTGCATCACCAGGAACAGCATCCAGGTGGTGAACAGCAACCCGTGCACATGGAACAGCGCCGGAAGCTCCGGCGCCCCGTAGAGACCCTTGAGGTAATAGCTGCGCGAGAAACCGACGAACACGGCCAGGACCATCAGAAGCGACAGCCCCGTGAAGAACGCACGATGCGTTGACCACTGCGAGGCCGATGTTGGAGATGTGGCGCGCGCGCGCGTGACTACGGTTGCCATGGCGCGAATGAGACCATAGGGTGGTGCCTGACTCAATCGAAATCAGTTGAGCCCACGTTCAGCATCGACCTCGACGGATTGGAGGAAAACCGTGGCCCGTACGGGCCATTTTTCCGCCGCCAGCCAAAATGACCCGTCCGTGGGATGCTCGCAGCCCCGGACCAGCGCATAGTCTCCTCCGCGTGATGAGGAGATGTAATCGATGGTGAAGAGAGTTTCGTTTTTCGTCTACGGTGCGGTGAGCTACCTCGTGTTCTTCGCGACGTTTCTCTATGCAATCGGCTTCATCGGCAACGTTGCCGT
>DASROF010000126.1:0-4231 GCA_035647075.1 Vicinamibacterales bacterium
ACCCGGCGTGGTGGACATGCAGCCGTGGCACGCCGTCTTTCCCGTCCTGACGGCGACAACCGTGCTGACCGCTGTCATTGCCGCCTCCTGGCACATCTTCCTGCCGCTGGTGATTGCCGTAGTCGCGACCATTGCTGTCAGCGTCGCAGTTGCAGCGAGGGTCAGCACGCTCGGCATGGCAATCAGGCAGGTGGCACCGATTGTCGCGACCGGCAAGGAGCTGGCGTTTCTCGCCAGCGATGACGCCGCACCCATTGCCGCGACTGTCCCGCGTGACGCGGCATCGCTCGCGCGTTTGAAAACGATCGCGCGCTGGGTCAGCCGGGATCCCTTCATGGCGTCGTTCCGGCCGGATGCATGGACGAGAGTCCTGACGGACGTCATCGGTTCGGTGTACGACTACCTCAACGTCGTGTTCCTGCTCGATGGGAACGCGGTGTTTTTCGGCTCGCGCGAGCTTGCCTCACGTGCCAGTGACCTCATTCGGCTCGTGGCGGCGATTGGCGACATCGATGCAGCCCTGAGCGTCGCGCGCTGGCGCGCCGAACGCTCGGACTGGAGTCGCCCACATTTCCTGCAACAGGGCAGTGCGGCAACGCTGCGGAACATTCGTCATCCGCTGCTGACGGCTCCCGTTCCGAACAGTGTTCGCCTCGAGCCGGGCCGCGGGATTCTCGTGACCGGCTCGAACATGTCGGGCAAGTCCACATTCCTGCGGACGGTCGGTGTCACCACCGTGCTGGCGCAGACGATTAATACGTGTCTGGCCGATGCCTACAGCGCACCGGTCCTGGAAGTCGAGAGTTGCATCGGCCGCTCGGACGATCTGATCGCCGGCAAGAGCTACTACCTCGCCGAAGTGGACGACGCGGTGGCCCGGCTGCGTGCGAGCAGGGAACCGGCACAGCACCTGTTTCTGTTTGACGAGCTGTTTCGCGGCACCAATGCCTTGGAACGCATTGCGGCGGCAGAAGCCATTCTCCGGGAGCTGGTGACCAACGGTGGCGCGTCAGCGATTCATTTCGCGGTCGTGGCGACGCACGACGGGGAATTGGTCGGACTCCTCAGTGATGTCTACGACCCGTATCACCTCGCAGACACGCTCGGGCCCGACGGTTTGCAGTTCGAATACCGTCTCGAGCCCGGCCCGGCCACCACGCGCAACGCGATCGCGCTGCTGCGTCAGCGTGGCGCGCCGGATTCAGTGATCGCATCAGCGCTTCGCCGCGTTGCGGCGCTCGAGCACCAACGCAGCCGCGCTGTTTCTGAGACGCCGTAGCGAGTTCCGGCGAAATGAGGTCCGGCTAAAGCCGGACACTACATTACTGGCCGCGGCCGCCGGGCAAGCCGATCACGGGCTCGGGTTCGGGCGCGGGCGTGTTGCCGGGACCGCGCCCTGCAGGCGCCGCACCCCGACCTCCCGTACGACCGGGACCACCAGTGCGAGGTGGCGTCCAGCCATCACGCGCGGGTCCGTTCTGCACCATGCGCGTATCGGCGCTGACCACGTAGCCATTGAGATACTGCTGGCCGGCGTTGCCGAAGTACTTGCCGTACTTCAGCGCCGCATCGTGGACCTTGATCACGGCATCCTGATAGCGCGGATCGTTCTGCGCCCAGCCGGAGAAGCTCGAGAGATCGTTGTTCCCGAGGATCACCACGTCCACGCCGGCGGTGGCGGCGATCTCCTCCGCGTTCGCCACGCCCTCGAGCGTTTCGATCATCACCGTGACGAGCATGTTGTCGTTGACGGTCGCGCGGTAGTTCACGCCAGGCCATGCCTGGCCGAACGATCCGCCGCCCGAGCTGCGACGACCCGTCGGGGGATAGCGCGAGAATCTCGCCGCATCCCTCGCCTCGATGGCATCGTCTACGGTGGGCACGATGATGCCGATGGCGCCGAGGTCAGTGGCCTTCTGAATACTTGACTCGAACGCGTCCGGCATGCGGATGAACGGCGCCGCGCCGACGCCTGGGCAGGCGAGGATCATCCGCCGCACTTCGTCCCACGACATCGTGCTGTGCTGCATCTCGAACCAGATGTAGTCGAAATGCTTGGCGATCTCGCAGTAGGCCGCCTCATCGTAGCGATCGATCGTGTAGCTGGTGATCTGCTTGTCCTGGAACAGCAGCTCCTTGGCCTTGTTATAGAACGGTCGCGGCGTCGCCGGGTTGACCGAGGCCTTCACCGCCCATCCCCAGCCGCGCTCGTCGGTCTTCTTCGGCGTGAGCGTTCCGCCGATCAACTGGCCAGTCGCGGCGCCACGTCCGCCACCTTGCCCGGCTGGCGCGGGTGCCGGCGCCTGTTCAGCCTGAAGGACGATCGCCAGACCTGCGGCCACACAGGCCGCGGCCGCAAAATTCCGCACATTCATCTGAGGCTCCACATCTGGAGTCCGGCCAGAGCCGGACGCTACGTGTTGGCGTGGATAGTAACCTCAATGAGCTAACGCGAGGGAAGACCTTCAGCCAACAGCGCCAGGAGGCAAATCGAGGCGCCACCGTATCATCGGGCCTTCCCCCGCGGTAACCCATCGATCGGCGGCGGATGCGCATCCTGAGAAAATCGAGCGCCGGCGGGATTTTCTTCCCTGCAGACCCCGACGAATTCCAGACGCGGTGCCGAATCGTTCGACGTGCGGGCGTTCGTGAGAAAAGAATGTGCGGCTGGAAGAGGTTTGAGCAGAAAGCGTACCGGGCTCAAACCAGCAATTTGCTCGTAATTACCGTGCTCACATGGCTGCGCTGTCTGCGGCGGAGCGCAGCCGTGACGTGCGGATCTAGGGCAACAGGACTGTCGGCACGCGGCCCGAGACCGGGTTGCGGTAGTGGAACGGTACTGCCTGCACCCTGGGGAACGGCGCCGCGATTGAGCCGCGCAGCGGACGGTCCGGCGGAAACTCTTTCATCGCCACCTGCGGCGCGACCGGCGGCGCCTTGACACGAGCCCAGCCGCCTCGTGATGGCGCGGTCCAGACGTAGTCGAGATCCATCCCCGAGATCTTGAACGTGCCATCCTCGTTGACGGCGCTGTTCTCGTAGATCCCCGAGATCCACGATCCTTCGCCGCCGGATGGCCCACCCATCTGAAACAGCCGCGCACGCATCTTCGCCGTGCGCCCGTCTGCCGACACGTGAATCACCGGCTGCACGACCTGATGCACCGTGAGGAAGTTCGGCGACTTGCCGTTCGGATACCGCACCTTCAGCGACTGTCGGATCCGTTCGCGGCCGACGTAGGTGCCGACATACGAAAGCTCCTTCCAGCCGTCGCGCGAAAAGATGTCGGCGGTCTCGTCCCACGCAAACTCGTCGATGTAGTAGCCGTAGGCGGTCGAGAGGTTCTCAGCCGCGTGATACGCCTTGCTGCGCTCGATGGACAGCTCGGTTGCCTTGAGCAGCGATTCGAGCGCGGCAGCGGAGCTGACGGCAGACGACGGCTTGCCCACTGTAGCCTTGCCGGAGGAGGGTGCTCTCGTGGACCCACCCCCCACTTTCATTCCTTCCGGATATTGCGGCGCTTTGCCCGTCACCGGATGATCAAAGTGGAGCGGCGCGATGTGAAAGCGCGGATAGATCTCGTACGTCTCGGTCGGCGGCCGGTCGGGCGGGAACTCGCGGCTTGGTCCCGGCGCGGGCTGCGCGTCCTGCCCCCAGCCCTTTTCCGCATCGACGATGAAGCGCGGGTACACGTGAACAGACTTGAGCTTCCAGATGCCACCCTGCTTGACGAACTCGTTTTCGTAGATCGACTGACTCCACAGCGCGCGCCCACCGGCCGTGCCCGACATGCCGAGATCCGTACCGCGCGCACGGGCAGTACGACCGTCCGGCATGACGGTCACAATCGTCTGCAGCATGACGTGATCGTTGATCTCGCCTTCCGCCAGTCCGGCTGGTCCCAGCGCGTTCAGCCCGCGGCGGACGCTCTTCTGCCCGACATACACGCCCTGCAGCCCGAGTTCCATCGTCCCGTCCGCCGCAAACAGCTCCGCCACGTCGTCCCACATCTTGCGGTCGACGTAATAGCCGTAGGCGTGTTGAAGATTCGTGATCTCGATTTCGTCGGCGACACGCTGGGCGCGCGCGGACAGGTCTGCCATGCGAGTGCCCAGGGTCGCCACACTCTGCGGCGCGCTCGCGCCCCGAGACGACCCGACGGTAGTGTCCGGCTCTAGCCGGACCGGCGAAGGCGTCATCACGTCGAGGATCGGCTTGCCCACGCGCGATG
>DASROF010000127.1:0-12290 GCA_035647075.1 Vicinamibacterales bacterium
CCACAGTGGGATGGGGACGGGTCGTGGCGGCCCGACGTCGACGATGGGTCACGGCGGAGGATTCAGAGGGATGAGTCCTCGTCCAACGACCGGAATCCACGGATCTCGCGGCGTGTATAGAGCTCCGTTCGGACATGGCGACGTCGTACGCGGCGGCAACTTCCGATACGGTGGCAACTACTACCGGTACGGTGGCAACTACTACCGGTACGGCGGCAACTACTACCGGCACGGCGGCAACTACTACCGGCACGGATTTGTCGGACCCGTGCACGTCTTCCGCCCGTACTACGCGTTTCGCCCCAACGTGAGCATCGGGTTTGGTTTGTGGGCCGGTTACCCGTTCGCGTATCCATACGCGTTCTACAACCCGTACTACTATTCCTACGGTCCGTATTACTCGAACAATCTCTACCCTCCCTCTGGTTCGGTGAGTGCGGAGGTCTACGCGCCACGTTCAGGCGCGGTACCTGATCAAGCGAACATGGGCGGGTTGAGTTTCGACATTACCCCGACCGATGCCGAGCTGTTCGTCGACAGTGTCCGTGTCGGTACCGTCGGCGAATTCACCTCGACGACGCAACCGGTGGGTTTGACTGCGGGACACCACCATGTCGAGATTCGCGCGATCGGGTTCCAGCCGATCAATTTCGATGTGGAGATCATCGCCGGCCAGGTGCTCCCTTATCAGGGTTCACTGGAGCGATAACAACCAGAGGTGACCTGCACGCTGACGCGGGCCCAACGCGAGACGCGTTGGGCCCGCCGTCGGCGAGCAGTGTGTTCCACAGATGGGGCGGCGGGGCCGATGCCAACGACAGGTTCCGCGCTCTGTTCAGAAGTGCACAGACGTCGTGCGTCCATCGTTACTACGCTGCCTCGATGAGACTTTTGGACGTACGTACATTCGTCTGCGTGACATTCACCGCCGGGATGCTCAGTGGATGCGGCATGACCTCCGGCGCCCGCGGGAACACAAGCGGCGCAAACGCAACGCGTCCGGCGGTCGAGAAGACATCACCGGCACTCATCGCCGAGGGCCAGCGGGTTTTCCGCTTCGACACATTTGGTGACGAGCAGCTCTGGACCGACACGCTGCGCCTGCACGAGGTTGTCGAAAAGAGTGTTGACCCGCTCACCGCGCTCAAGGTCGGCTTCAAGGTGGACTCGGCGGTGCTGCCGTCAGGGATACTCGAGAAAGTCGATCTCAAGAGCCCGGCGACGACGGTCGCGCTGCTCAAGATGAATGCGATCGTCGGCATTCAGGCGACGGTGGACGCGAGCAACCACATCACGCAACTTGGTGTGACCTGCGCCTTCTGTCATTCCACGGTGGACGACTCGGTGATGCCGGGTATCGGCCGCCGGCTGGATGGCTGGCCGAACCGGGATCTCAACGTCGGGGCGATCATCGCACTGTCGCCGGTCCTCTCGGCGGACAAGAAGGCGGTGTATGCGTCGTGGGGCCCTGGCCGATTCGACCCGCGGTACAACCAGGACGGCAAAAGCACACCGCTGGTGCTCCCGCCCGCATATGGCCTGGCCCAGGTCCGCAACGAAACCTACACGGCCGAGGGGCCGATCTCGTATTGGAATGCCTACGTTGCCGTCACCCAGATGGGCGGGCGCGGGAACTTCTCAGATCCGAGACTCAAGATCGACGTCAAGCACTCCCCGGACATGGTGACCGCGAAGCTTCCGGCACTGCGCGCATACCAGCACAGTCTGCCAGCGCCACCGCCTCCGGCCGGCAGCGTCGATGCCACGGTCGCCGCACGTGGACGCGCGGTGTTCGACCGATCCTGTGCGAGCTGCCATATCGGCGGGTCGGGCACGGATAACAACGGCGGGACACTGCACGCCGCTGCGGAAACCGGCGTTGATGGAGCCTATGCGGCCCGTACCGTCAACAAGGCCTATCGCACCACTCCACTACGTGCGCTCTGGCAGCACCCGCCGTACTTCCACGACGGCAGCGCGCCAACGCTCGGGGCGGTCGTCGCGCACTACAACCGGGCTCGCACCCTCGGTCTCACCGAAGACCAGCAGCGTGAGCTCGTCGAGTATTTGAAGACCCTCTGACCCGTGGGGCACCGGGCGCGGGTCCGCGCCAGGTTCTTCAGTCGCGCTTGTCGTCCCGCAGCATGACCAACAGCAAACGGGTTGTCTCGACCGCTTCCAGTGCATGTGGGATGTTGGCGGGCATCCGCACGATTGTCCCCGGCGTTGCGCGAACTGCCGTTCCACCGATCGTCAGCGTGCACGTCCCCTCGACGACGATGACGATCGCTTCGAACGGCGATGTGTGCTCGGTGAGCCCCTGTCCCGCGTCGAACGCAAAGAGCGTCAGGTTGCCGCCTGACGTCTTGCCGAGAACCCTGCTCGCAATCCCGTCGGGAGTCGGCACTACCAGGTCGCTCAAGCGCAGCGCCTGTCCCGGCGCAATCATCTGACTCATCGCAGCCTCCGGATTCAGAACACGACTCGACAGTAGCACTCGGGGCGAGCTGTTCAGTTCAGGACAGTGTGCTTCTCACCCGAGGCATAGGATGGTTATGCACGAGGTCTGAAATGCTTCACGAATTCATCACCCTCAACCGCGACACGATCGTTCTGCGTTGCCGGGCGAAGGTTGCCACAAGGTCGGTTCCACCAGCCATCGAAGCGGAGATCAACCACGGGGTGCCGCTGTTCCTCGATCAACTCGTGACCACGCTTCGCGGCGGCCAGGATCAGCTGAATCCCGAGATTTCCCGGAGCGCGGTCTTGCACGGGCATGACCTCCTTGGTCAGGGATTCACGGTGTCGCAGGTCGTTCACGACTATGGGGACATCTGTCAGTCCGTGACCGAGCTGGCGCTCGAACAGGATGCTCCCATCAGCACGGATGAGTTTCGCACTCTGAACCGATGCCTTGACGACGCCATTGCCGGGGCTGTCTCCGAGTTCGGCCGAGGACGAAATCAGTCAACCCTTGACGGCGCGGACGCTCGCGGCCACGAGCGCCTGGGGTTCTTCGCGCATGAATTGCGGAACCTGCTGAATACCTCGATCCTGGCGTTCGACGTGCTCAAGACGGGAGATGTGGGAGTCGGTGGGAGTACTGGCAGAGTGCTCCGCCGGAGCCTCCTCGGCGCGCGGGATCTTATCAGTCGCTCCCTCGCCGAGGTCCGGCTCACACAGGGTATTCAGAACCCCGAGCAATTCGCGGTGGCCGGATTCATTGAAGACGTCGCTCAAGCCGCACGCCTGGAAGCGGACGAGCGCGGCGTCACGTTCACCGTGATGCCCGTTGAGGACGGAGTTGCGATCGAGGCCGACCGGCAAATCCTCGGTTCGGTGATGGGAAACCTGTTGCAGAACGCGTTCAAGTTCACTCGGCCGCGCACCACCGTGACGCTTCGCGTCGGCGCCAGCGCCGACCGCGTACGCATCGAGATCGAGGATGAATGCGGGGGCCTCCCCGCGGACACGGCCAACCTGTTCCGCCCATTCGACCAGCGAGGCGCCGATCGAAGCGGGTTGGGGTTGGGCCTCGCGTACAGCCGGTGGGCCGTCGAAGCGAATCGTGGACTGATCGGTGCGCGCACGATCCCGGGCAGGGGATGCGTGTTTACGGTCGACTTGCCGCGGGCCGCGGTTCCCGCGGTTACGCTCGCATAGGCACCCCCCCGGTAACTAAGTGCGGCGCGCGTCTATTGCTTTGCCATCGCGAGCCGGATGAAGTCCTCCGGATTGATCATGTGGCCGCGCGTTGCATCGCAGCGGCCGAGTCCTTCCGGAATCGCGCCTGCAACAGGCGGACGATCGGCTGTCCGATCCACGCGAGCGGGCTCTGCGCCCAGGAGATCGCGCGAATCTTGTAGATGACGTCACCGCTCGGCGGATCGACGCGCACTTCGAACAGCTCCTCGCCACTCTCTGCAGTCGGCACGCGACGGACGCCGCAGCAGGAACATGCTGCCGCTAACATACCAACACTCTCGAAGTCGCTCGCCAATCGTAGTGTCCGCCTTCAGGCGGACCACCGCGGCTGGCGCCGACCTTACTGCGCTGAAGCGACAACCCTGCCCCCGGTGACGAATCGCCTGTAGTCGGAGTAGACCTGGCTTCGGCGGGTCGATTGGAGGCCACCGCTCAGCAGGCTGAGCGTGTAGATGGATTCCGGAACGAGGAGCGACTCCTCAGGGTCGCTGAAGGCGACCTTCTGATAACGGATCGTCGTGTCTTCTCGAATGATCAAGACATAGGCACCGAGATTGTGACGCCGTTGAATCCGCAGCGGAACCTTGACGAGGACCGTTCCGTTGACACTCTGCTCAACCTGTAGCACCTCGTAACTCTCCGCATCGACCCAGATGCGTCCCTTCGACGTCACCGGTTCAGACCAGTCGAAGCAGTCGTCATGTCCCTCGATGTCTTCGGTGAGCTCAGGGTTGTTCTTTCGATTGACCGATGCGAAATCGATCCGGATCGCAGGACGGTTCCTGTCCTTCGCGAATCCCGCCCAGGTGAATTGGTATTCCGACCGGTGAGCCGGGAGCAGAAATGCCAGCGGTTCGATCGACCAGGGATTCGGGTCGGTGCAGCCGTCGCGACTCTTCCTGTCTTTGTCGCGTGGCACGCGACCGTTGACTTTCCGAACTTCGCGAACCACCTTTGCGCCGCCGGCAATGTCACCGCCTTCGGCTTCGACGCGCAGTTCGGATTCGACCGTCCGGGCGAACCCCAGGGGCGAATAACTGAGATTGATCGGCTGCACCCGGGAGGTTTCGAGGCAGATCACGCGCTGTGCCCGTTCGTAGAACTCCGCGATCTTCTCACCAACCCGGGACAACAGTTCGTCAACGCTCGGTTGTGCCTGCGCACCCGCGTCGGTGGTAACAGCGGCTTCCAGTACCGCCAGCACGAACGCGAGCAACACTCCGGCTCTTGCGAAAGACATCACGTCGGGTGGACCGAGCAAGCGCGCTGCCAGAGGCCAACCGCTGATCGGTTCGCCGTGGATGTCCTTCGTCTGGCGGTGACGGTCCTGGTGGAGCGCAAGAGATCACGGCATTTCGTGAGCGCGTACGATTCGCCGTGATCCTCTCGACCCTGTGCGTAGGCGCGACGCTGTGCGTCGGGCACCCTTTCAAGGGTGCCCGCTCCACGCGTGATGGCAGGCAGCCGCCTTGCAGTTTGCGAAGGAGAGGTGAGGACTTTATCCATGAGAATCATCCCCCGCATATTCGGCTGGACGAGCACAGTCTTATTCATCGGGCTGATGACGACGGCCGTCATCGTTGCGCAGAAAGTGAACGTCGATTCAAATCCGTCGGCACCGTTCGCGACGTACAAAACATACACCTGGGCGCCCGGGGCCAGCGGCCTGGAATCACTGGCCGAGCAGCGCCTTCATCAGGGCGTCGATCAGAGGCTTGCGGCTAGAGGCCTTACGCAGAGCACGGCGTCTCCCGACCTGGTCGTGACGACGCATGTGAAGACTCAGGAGCAGCAGGAGCTGATCCCGACCGGATTCGCATATGGACCCTGGTGGGGCGGCCTCGGCGGCGGCGCCTATGTCGAAACCTCGACCGAAGGGACACTGATCCTCGACTTCTACGACGCCAAGACCAAGCAGATGGTGTGGCGCGGAGTGGCCACGGCGACTGCCAGCGACAAGCCGACCAAGAACGCCGAGAAGATGAGCAAAGCGCTCGACAAGCTGTTCGAGAGGTTCCCGATCCAGGGTGGGCCAGTCAGCACGACCGGAATAAACTGAACACGAAAGAGCGGGCACGAAGACCGATGTCCTCGTGCCCGCCACGTACGGCCGCTACTTCAATTTGAAGAGCGCGCTCAATAACACTCCGTCGGCCTGGAGACGAACGAAGTAGCATCCCGGCGTCTTTGGTGTCTTCCAGTTCTGGACGAACTGGTGAGCCGTTGAGTCGTATCGCAGACCGGTGCCGCCTGTCGTCGCAGCGCCGGTCCAGTTCTCCGACGCGCCTCCCTCACACACGACCGGTGACGCTTCGAAGACCAGATTTGCCAGCGCCGCGGGATTGGTGATCTCCCCGCTTTCGCCAAACACGTTGAACTTTAAGGGAACGGTGGAGCCGGCATTCGCAATATTCAGAGCGCCGGCGAGCGGACTGGTCGGGGCGTGGAAGCCGACCGTCCGCAGTGCTGCCGCGGCGAGCGCGAACGGCGAGAATGACGAGGTCAAACCACAGATCGTGCTTGTCGCCGTGTCAACGCTGGTGGTGATGTCGATCCATTGCGCCAGCGTCTCGTCGTAGTGAAGCAGACGCGGGAATCCGGTGAACGTGATCCCGGCGTAGCTGAAGCAGACGGTGACAGGTCCCGTGAACGTCAACGACTCGCTGGGTGTGATCTCGTAATAGATCGGAGGGTCTCCAAGCGAGAATCCGGCCGGTGGGTCTGGCGCCGACAGCACCGTCTCGGGATCGATCGTCGCCACCGAGATCGTCCCGCCCGTGGTGACGTTGCTGAATTCGATCGTCAACGGCGCGGGTTCGCCAGGTGCGTCTGGCGGAATCGGCGTCACCGTCGTCGCTCCCGTGCTGACCACGGCCGGCGCGACGACCGTCAGCAGAAGATGGTTGACGCCAGTGCTGGTGCTGACGGCATTCGACGCCTTGATCAGCACGTCGAAGCTTCCAGTCGCGGTGGGCGTTCCTGCGATCAGGCCAGCCGCGTCGATGTTCAGTCCCGCGGGAAGCCCGACGGCACCAAATGTCGAAGGACTCTGCGTCGCCGTTATTTGATAGGCGAATGACAGACCGCTCGTGGCAGTGGCCGACAGCGCGCTCGTGATCGCAGGAGTCAATGGATGAATCACCCGCGAGAACACATTGGTCTCACCGTTATCCTCAACAACGATCAATCCGCGCTCGTCCGCCGTGAGCGTGACGGTGTTGTCGTTGGGAGCGCCGCCGTCGGGGGTGGCCACCAATGCATGACTGACGACATTCCAGAAGTACGAACCCAACTCGGCCTCGCTGCCGTCCGGGTGGTCGGCACCAAAGAAATACCGGTTCGGTGTCAGCACCAGCACAACCGTATCGGTGTCGTCGCTGCCGATCCATCCACCAATGATTTCACCGGGGGCGCCGACGACTCGCTGCGCAACGAGTTGCGGGTCAATCCATGGCGACGTCCCCGTCAGCACATTGCCAACGAGGGTGGCTGCGAGGCTCGAACCGCTTATTCCAGAAGGGCCGTTGCCGCCGTTGCTGTCCAGCAATGCCGTGAAGCCAAGATGGCTGCCGTCGAAGGTGTAGTAGCCACGCTCGCGCCCGGTCTGCTCGTTGGGTGATTGGGCTCTCTCGATGTCGTAGTAGGTCCCGTCGTCGTTAAAGAGAATGACGCCATCCGGATTATTCGGATCACCGAACGACCACGCGCCGACGATGGATTTGTTTGCCGGTGGTGTTGGAGTCGGGTTGAACGCAGCGAGAGCTCCGGCGGCGAATTCGACGATGAATCCCTTGACGACGCCATTCTGAGCGCCGGCCCCATAGACGAGCGTGCCATCGCGCGAGATGCCGTTGATCACGACCGTCGTGGGATTCCACCCGTCGCTGGACAGGTCGATGCCGTTCGCCGCCAGCGCGCTGGCCAGGTGGAACCATCCATGCTGATTGCGGAAGTACGCGAATTGCGCGTCGAGGCCGCCAAAGTTGATCGCCACGACGGACCCGTCCGCTGTCATTCCCCCCACGAGCGCTCGTCCAACGTTGCACTGGTGGTCGTTACAGAGGAGGTATCCCGGGTTCCACGTCGAGGAATTCGGTGAGCCGAGCTGCTGAATCTGATTCGTGCTCGCCCGCCAGAAATACACCTCAGTCGTGTTGCCGTGCGACGGGTTGTTTCCGGACAGCAGCACGAGGTCTCCGTCCGGCGAGACCGCGATGCTGCGATTGAAGGTCCCGCCAGGCAGGCGCGGAATCGCCGTCACGCCCTCGCCCTGCTTATATCGATAGGCCCACAACGCTGGCGTGCCGTTAGTGCTTGTGCCAACGACGACGTCGCCGTTGCTGGACGTGCCGCGCGGAGACACACCGTTCGCTGTGTCGGTCACGCCGCCTCTCACGATCAGGGGGATCAGGGTGCTCGTTTGAGTTGTGGCATCGAATCGAGTTGCCCGTCCAACGCCGCCACTGTTGGCAAGCCCGTACAGGATTCTCCCGTCGTCTGAGATCGCGGTCGCGTCGATTTGCGTGCCGTTTGGAAAGACTCCTGGCGCCAGGTTCAAGTTCGCGGCAGCGTCAGGGAGAACCGTCGTGTCCACGCGGACGCCTCGACCTTCAAAGTGGGCCGGGATGCCGCCAGACAGCGGGATCAACAGTCGCCCCTGACTTGCGAGGTACCGGCCGTCGGGTGTGAGGTCCCACCCGGCATTAATCGCGTTGTTCAGGAGCGAGGCGGTGAG
Source organism: Vicinamibacterales bacterium (assembly GCA_035647075.1). Classification (GTDB taxonomy): domain Bacteria; phylum Acidobacteriota; class Vicinamibacteria; order Vicinamibacterales; family UBA2999; genus Gp6-AA40. Next base: position 8,441 of record DASROF010000127.1, read on the forward strand.
ATCCGGAAGCGCCTGCATCGTCGTGTTCGTTCCGTCGAACCGCCACAGGAAACCGGTGTCTCCGGTGGGAAGACACCCCGGCGGCTGTGACGCCAGCGCGCATAGGTACCGCGACGCCGAGACGCCGCTGGCGTAGAGCACGTTACCCACGCGGGTCACATCTCGAACGACCGAGAACGCCTCTCCGCCCGGCAGGTCGCCGACGACATGAAGCGTGGCAGTGGGGCCAGCGGCCCTGGGGTGTCCGTCAATCGTGAAGAATGCGACCAGGAGGAAGAGGGGGAGCAGCCAGGTTCGTGTGGGCATCAGACCTCTCCAGGGGAACGACAGCCGCGGCATGCAGCAGACGTGAGTTGAGGCGCATTTGAGCGCAAAAGGCCTTAGCTCAGCAATATAAATGCCTGCAAACCTCGTCGGCCGGCCCAGCCATCCGCTCTTTTTGCTAACAAAATCGCGCGTCGTTGGGGGCACTTCCAGACGAAGGGGATGTCAGGTGCCCCTGAAGAAGACTTTGGTCGGCGGAAGCGGAACGTCCCCTGTTTTACGACGCGATAAGATGCGCGCCGATGGATGGGTCACGACGACGGTTTCTTGAACGCGCAGCCATTGCTGCAGCACTCGGACTGGCCTCGCCTTCACTGCGCCCGCCGTCGCTGCGCTTTGGCGCGGCAAGCACGAGCCTGCGGGCGCAGGGGACGGCAGCAGCGCCGCCGCAGGTCGCTGACCTGCATCTCGTCAACGGCAGATTCCACACGATGGACGCGGCCACACGCGTGGTGTCCCAGGTGTGGATCAGGAACGGCCGCTTCGCCGGCGTCGGCAACAACCTGTCGACGCAGGGCAATCCGCGCCGGATCGATCTCCGCAACCGCACGGTCATCCCCGGCATCGTCGACGCCCACAACCACATCGTCCTGGTCGGCAATCGCCCCGGATGGAGCACGCCGCTCGAGCACGTGTTCACGATCCAGGACTGCGTCGCGGCGCTGAAGACACGCGCCACCGCCGTGCCGGCAGGCGAGATGATCACGTGCATCGGTCCGCTCGCCGCGATGCAGTTCCCTGAAAACCGTCTGCCGAATCTGACGGAGCTCGACGCGGTGCCGCGCCCTGTCTTTCTGCAGGCCGCGCAGGGTGGCACGCGCACCAATTCAGAAGGGAAGAAGTGGTTCGAAGCGCGCGGCATCATGGTTGGCGCCGACGGCACGTTCATGGGCCAGGCCGCCGGCCTCGCGCTGCAGACGCTTCGCAGGGAGCTGCTCACGGCCGAGACGCGGAAGCGGTCGGCGTCAGATGCGCTGCATTACTACGCCACGCTCGGCATCACGACGCATCGGGACGCCGGTGCGTTTCATGCCGACGAGCCGTCAACTGGAGTCGCCAACGAGAACACCTACACGATGCACCAGCCGTTTCTCGCGCTGATGAAAGAAGGACGCCTCGACGCGCGCCTCCGGCTGGACTTCCTGCATCAAGACCCGCCGAACGCGAACCCGCCTCTCCCGACGCTGTCGGATCGGCTGAAGAACTCGTTTCCGTTTTTCGGCAACGACTGGATCAGGACCGGCGGTATCGGTGAGTTCACCGGCGGCGGCCTCGACGGGTTGCGCGCGATCGCCAGGGCCGGCTGGCGCGGCGAGGATCACTCGCTCAGCCTGCAGAACGCGACGCAGCTCATCACCGCACGTGAGACGGTCAACAAGGAGATCCCGATCGGCAACCTGCGCTGGATCATTTCGCACATTCCTGCGTTCCCGCAGGACCTCGCCGATCGCGCGAACGCCCTTGGCATCGGCGTGCTGGTCGGCTGGGGCCCGACGCGCACCGGGACGAACGTCGGACCGCCGTACCGCATGCTGATGAACCACCCGATCAAGAAGGCCTTCCATTCTGATGGCGGCGACATCACGGTGATCAATCCGTGGCTCAATTTCTCGACGATGATCACCGGCAAGAACCTGGCGGGGCAGCAGATCCTCGGCGACCAGGTGTTGACCCGTCAGGAGACGCTCTGGCTGGCGACCGCGGCGACGAAGTGGTTCATCTGGGAGGACGACCTCGGCTCGATCGAGGTCGGCAACCACGCCGATCTGGCGGTGCTCGATCGCGACTTCTTCATGGTGCCCGACGACGAGATCAAGCGAGTGCGGTCGGTGATGACGGTTGTCGGCGGCAAGGTCGTGCACACCGAGGTCTGATCCGAACCCCTCTCACCGCCCGAGCGCGGCTTCGATCAGCGAGCGTCGCTTGTCCACCGCTGTCAGCAGGGAGGTGACGGCTGCGGGGAAGTCTTCGGTGGCGCCAAACATCGACGCGGGCCTGTCCGACTTCACTGAAGGCGCCAGCAGCTTCTGCCACTCGCGGATTCGAGCGGTCAGCCTGTCCCGCTCGTAGAGTCCCCCGAGCGCGAATCGCAGGTGCGCGCGATACCGCGGCATGTAGACGGGATCCGCCAGGAGCCTCGAGATCAGCGGCCAGCCCTGGCCCACACCTTTCTCGAACAACACATCGTCGTTCGATCCGATCATCGGGACGCCGGCGGGCATTGGACCTTGAGGCACTGGAACCTGGGGCGCAGGTGCCGCACCCGCCGCACGCGGGATTATCTGGGCCATGCCGGCAGGATTCGCCGCGAGCGGGATCAGGCCGAAGGAGTAGTTGTTGTCCCAGGGTATCCAGACGAGGCGGCCATTTCTTCCTGGATCCGCGTAGACGTAGTAGTTGTGCGCGAAGCGGCCATAGCTGTCCCAGTTGTCGACGGCCTGATTCACCGCGAGCCAGCGCAGGAAGAGATCAACGTCGAAGTGCCGCTCGAGATTGGCGCGCCACTCGGCAGGGGGGAGGTCGGCATGAAGCGCGTCGATCGCGGCCTGGATGTCGCTGAAGTCTGCCTTGCCCTTGTTGGTCTTCTTCTCGAAGCCCGCCCGATCGAACGTCGTCCAGTCCGCACCGATGCCGTCGGGCTTGTACAGATTGCCGGCCGCTCCTCCGAACTGCGAGGTCAGCATCGCAGAATCGGCCGGATCCTCGACCAGCGTGTACAGCCCCCAGACCTCGTCGCGGCCGCCCGTGTTCACGACGATGCGGTAGAAGGCGGCACGTGGTGCGGCGACTCCGCGATCGCGAAAGAGTTCGTTGGCGAGCGCCTCGCGCATGCGCGTGACGTCGTCGAAGTTGGAGGAGAACGTCAGTTCCTTGAAGCCGTAGAACCGCTGGTTGGCGATCTCCGGATGGGCGTCTTCGAACCGGTCGAAGTTGAGACGGAACGACAGCTTGCCGTCCGGCTTTCCCATCATCAGCGAGAAGAGGCTTCCCATCATCAATGAGAAGTTGCCCTTGTAGCGCATGCCGACCTGCGTCCACGCGTGACCGTCATGTGTGATCGTCACCGGGAAGTAGCAGGGATCGCGCAACGTGAGCCCGCCTCCTTTCCCGGCCGGTCCGCCTGCCCCGAGCGCGGCCGAGGCGTTTGCGCCGAGCGGAGTCGAGGGGCCACAGGCTGGGCCCGCGGGTGCCGGCGGACCTCCGGGGAGGCCGGCGGGGATGCCGCCGATCGGCAGCACGGACTTCAGATCGTCACGCATCGCGCGGAACGTGGCGGCGTCGATCGAGATCTTGAGTTCGTGGACGCGGTCGAGGGCGAACAGTCGCGTGTAGTCGGGCTTTGTCTGATTGCCGTGCGTCGCTGGAGACCACCCGGCGGGACGAACTTGTGATGGTGGCGTCTTCTGCTGCAACGCCGCCGCTCCGTTGAGCGGACCGCTATTACCAAAGTGGAGCGCGAGCAAGGCTCCGGCAACGATCGCGGACCGAGAGGGCAGCCGGAAGGACGGCATACGGCAAATACTAG
>DASROF010000128.1:0-2948 GCA_035647075.1 Vicinamibacterales bacterium
TGCGGGGCGTTGCGCAAACGCAGGGCGGCTTCGGTCGATGTGAGAAACAGCGTGTAACCAGCACCGCGCGACACAAATTGGACATCCTTATCGGTCCGGCCACGGTTAGCCTCGAAGCCGAGCGGCTGTCTACCGTACCCCTCGGCGATTCGAACCTTCGTCGCGGGGTCGGGCTGCGATAGCGCTGGAATCGCAGCGGGACCGACTGGCGGTCGCCCGATCGGCGCGGTTCGAGAATCACCGGCGTGGACCGTCGCGGCTGCACAAACCGCGGCTACGGCGCATAAATGTATGGGTTTCACAGTTGTGCGGCACCCAAGAGGCGTTCCACCGCTCAGCTGCGATCTTGAAGGCGAAATCCGCAAGTCAGCTCGCCGCTGAATACAGAATCGTCGTCCTCGCTCTATTCTGTGCGGCTATGGCCCCGGCAAATTCGCCGATGCCGAGCTGCATGTCTCCGACGGCGAACTCGATGCGGATTGAAGCTGAGCGAGTTCGCCAGGCGAGACTGCGACGCGGTTTTCTGAAGGCTGCTCGCCCAATGGTACGTTGCACGGCAATCATTCGCTGCGAATCGCGGCGCCATCCGAAAGGCGCCGGTCTCTTTCATCAAAGGCGACGGTTAAAAAAACCGTTGCCTTGTCGCGTTTTCGTTCCGTTTTCTGAAGAGTCGATCGAAAAACGCGCCGTGTGTGCCCAGAAGTGTGCCCAATCAGTGTGCCCGAAACGATTAACCTGCCGACATGTTGGCGGCGGGCGTAAATTCGACAGTTGTGGCGGACGAAAATCTGACAGTCGGCAGCACGGTCTGGCTGCCGGCTGAGAGCCTCGCTCCCGGCCGGTGATTCATTCACCATGCGTCTTCATGAAGGTGGAGACGCGATGATCGGACGGGAGACGCGGATGCTACTGAGGCACTACCTGGAGCAGGGCGCCAGCAAAAGCGCGCTCGCTCGCCAGCTCGGCGTCAGCCGAGACACGATCCACCGGTGGATCCGGGACGGCGAGCTCGATCGCGATCTGGACACGATGCCAGTGCGATATGGGCCGCGGCGGCCGGTGTCAACGAAACTCGACGCCTACAAAGCCATCATTGAAACCCGACTCGCCGCGTATCCGGCGTTGTCGGCCGTGCGGCTGCTCGGGGAGATTCGAGCCGCTGGCTACGAGGGCAGCTACACGCAGCTGAAAGTATTCGTCCACCAGGTCCGCCCGACGCCGCCAGCGGCGCCGGTGATCCGGTTCGAGACGCCGGCGGGCCGTCAAGCCCAGGTCGACTTCGCGCGATTCAGTTTCGCGTGGGGTGTGCGCTATGCGTTGCTCGTGGTACTCGGGTACTCGCGGTTGCTCTGGTGCCGGTTCTATCCACGCCAGGACATGCGGACGCTGATCGAGGGGCTTGAGGAGGCGTTTCGCTATTTCGACGGGGTTCCCCACGAGCTCCTCTTCGATCAGATGAAGTCGGTGATCACGCGCGACTTACGGCTGCAGGGCGGCGCGCTGGTGCGCAATCTCGAGTTTCTTCGCTTCGCGCACCACTGGAGCTTCACGCCACGCGCGTGTCGCCCGTATCGCGCACAGACCAAGGGCAAAGTCGAGCGGCCGGTCCGCTACGTGCGCGACAATTTCGTCTACGGCCGGACGTTTGCCAATGATGCGGATCTCGATCAACAGCGTCGCCAGTGGCTCGACGACGTCGCCAATGTGCGGGTGCACGCCACGACACGCGAGCGGCCGCGCGACCGATTCGATCGCGACGAGCGTCTGCTCCTGCACCCCCTGGCGCCGCGTCCGTATACGTCACTCGTCTTGACGGACACGCCACGCCCCGCACGATCGCTTCCGCCGTCGCGTCCCCTGGTCACCGTCGAGAAGCGGCCGTTGGCCGTGTACGCCCGCCTCACGGGAGGGCTCGCATGAAAAGCGCGGCGCCGTCCCGTCGCGACCGTCTGCGGCAGATGCTGGCTGACTTGCGGATGCCAGGCGCGCTCGAGGCGCTCGACGCCATCCTGTCCGGCGTCGACGGCGGCACGCTCACCGCACCCGAGGCGATCGAGCAGCTCCTCGGCGCACAGATTCAGCTGCGCAACAACCGGCGGTTGCAGGCCGCGATGCGCTCCAGCCGGCTGCCTGCGGTCAAACGGCTGACCGAGTTTGATTTCTCGTTCCAGCCGTCGCTCCGACGTGAGCAGCTGGAGAGTCTCCACGAGCTCGGCTTCGTCGAGCGGCGTGAAAACGTCGTCTTCCTCGGCCCGCCCGGCGTCGGCAAAACCCATCTCGCCATCAGTCTGGCGATCGCGGCCGCGCAGAGCGGCCGGCGCGTGTACTACGGCACCCTCGCCGATCTGATCACCTCGCTCGAGGAAGCCCAAGCCGCGGGACGGTTGCAGGCGCGCCTCAAAGTCCTGACGCATCCCGCGCTCCTCGTGGTCGATGAGATCGGATATCTCCCGATCAGCCGGACCGGTGCGATGCTCTTCTTTCAGCTGATGACGCGGCGCTACGAGCACGCGGCGACGGTCCTGACGTCCAACAAGGGCTTTGAAGAGTGGGGCGAGATCTTTGGCGACGACGTCATGGCCGCAGCGCTCATCGATCGACTCGTGCACCACTGCCACATCGTGACGATCCGCGGGAACAGCTACCGCATGCGGCAGCACACGGACCTCTGGCATGCCCTGCACACGCCAGATCCCGAACCGCCCTCGAACCGGCGACGTCGTCCTCGCCAGGAGGCTGAGACGAACTGAGGCTCGTCCCCTCGTCGAACTGTCAGATTTTCAACCGGCGGAATTGTCAGATTTTGGCCCGGCGTTGACACACCTTGGAACTCTGGGAAACTCTCAATTCGCAATTGTCGAGCGAGCTATGCGCCTGTGGCTCGGCCTTCCCAGTTCTGACGTCGATCGGCCCGCTCCGAAGACATGACCGGCAACGCGAGGCGGATT